>DATHEW010000643.1:0-3389 GCA_035318425.1 Candidatus Acidiferrum sp.
CGACCGACCCGCGCGCATCTCGACGAATGCCGAAGACGTGATCATCCGAAGTGTTGAGCAAGCGCTCCCCAACGGCTTCGGTTTGGTCCCGAGGAAAGCCGAGTTCCCGGACGCAAAATCACCGCAGGCAGCGCTGAACACGATTCGCGTTCCGGCAGACATGGTCGTGGAACTCGTCGTGAGTGAACCGCTCGTGCAATCGCCCGTTGCCATTGAGTTTGATGCGCAAGGCCGGCTCTGGGTTTGTGAGATGTACGATTACCCCAGTGGCACGGATGGTCACGGCCGGCCGGGCGGGCGCATCAGGATTCTCACGTCGAGCAAAGGCGATGGTCGCTACGATCAAGCGACGGTGTTCCTCGATGGACTTTCGTTTCCCACGGGTGTGATGCCCTGGCGCAAAGGCGCTTTGATCTGCGCTGCGCCGGACATTCTTTACGCCGAAGCGCTGAATGGAACCGGGCGCGCGAACCTGATTCGCACGAACATCACGGGCTTTGCGACGCACAATTTTCAGGCACGCGTGAATGGTTTCACGTGGGGTCTCGACGGATGGCTTTACGGCAGCAGCGGACTCTTCGGCGGCAAAGTGCGCAGTCGCCAGACGGGCGTGGAGGTCGATCTCAGCGGGCGCGATTTCCGTTATCATCCAGACACGGGTGTGATCGAACCTGTCGCTGGGATCAGCCAGATGGGCCGTGTGCGTGATGACTTCGGCAACTGGTTCGGCAACGACAACAGCACGCTGCTTTGGCATTATCCGCTTTCGGACCACTATCAGCGCCGCAATCCCAACGTGACGTATCCGAACCCGCGTGTGCTCGTCGCGCGCGACGGAGATGCGAACAAACTTTTCCCATCCAGCCGAACGTTGGAACGCTTTAACAATCCTGAATCCGCCAACCGCGCGACGGGTGCGTGCGGCCCCGGCATTTACCGCGATGAACTGCTCGGCGCAGATTTCCACGGCAACGCGTTCACTTGCGAACCGGTGCATAATCTTGTGCGTCGGCTCTCGCTGCGATCCGATGGTGCGACGTTCACCGCCACCGACACAGCGCGCGCTGATCGCGCGGAGTTTCTCTCAAGCAGCGACAACTGGTTCCGGCCCGTGCAGGCGCGCACGGGGCCCGACGGCGCGTTGTGGATCGTGGACATGTATCGCTTCGTGATCGAACACCAGCGATGGATTGATACGAACCGTCTGGCGAAATTGGACGTGCGCGCCGGCGCGGAAATGGGCCGCATCTATCGCGTGTATCCGAGCGGTGCGAAGCTGCGGCAGATTGAAGATCTCACGAAGCTCAGTCCCGCCGTCCTGGCGTCGCGGCTGGACACCCCGAATGGAACCGTGCGCGACCTTGTTCATCGCGAACTTCTCGCGCGTGGGATGCAACCCGAGGTGGAGCAACTCACCCATGCCTCACACGCAGCGGTGCGCGTGCAGGCGCTGGCTGCGCTCGCGACGGGCAAACAGTTGCGCGCCGAAACCTTGCGCTCAGCGCTCGATGACGAAGACGCTCGCGTGCGCCGCGCGGCACTGGCGATCAGCGAACCGTTCCTGCGTGCCGGTCATCCATCGATCACCGCCGCGGCGCTCAAGCTCACTACCGACCAGGACGAGGCCATCCGTTTTCAGGTGGCACTCTCGCTTGGCGAGTCGCCCGACCCCGTGATTCCCGTGGCGTTGACGGCGCTCGTGAATGGTGGTGATGCATGGCAACGCGCCGCCGTGTTGTCGTCAGTGGCCACACATGCGGCGCCGATGTTTACGTCACTGATCAAGCGTGGTGAATTGACGCGCGATGATGTGGAGTTTGGCCGCGCGCTGATTCAATCGAGCACGAATCTGTTGCCGGTCATCGACGAAGTCGCGCGCCTTCCGTTCGCCGATGCGCCCGATCGGAACTTTAGATTCGCCACCGCGTTGCTGGACGCGGTGGAACGGCGCGGAACGAAAACAGAAGAGGCTCGCGCGTCAGAGGCTTTGGTGACGGCGCTGACTCTCGCGAAACAATTCGCGAGCGACAACTCCGCGCAGCATTTTGTCCGTGAAGCCGCGATTCCCCTGCTGGCACGCGGCGCGAACAGCGGCAACGAGGTCCCATTGCTCGCGAGCTTTCTCCAGCCGGGTACGGAGAAGGCGTTGCACGCCGCGGCTCTCACGCGCTTGAAACAACTTCGCGGCGCGCCTGTCGCAACGGCATTGCTGGACCGCTGGAATTTACGTTCACCAGGTGAGCGCAGCGCTTTGCTCAAAGTATTGCTCAGTCGCGAAGAATGGGTGGCAGTCGCGGTCAGCGCGATCGGGCAGGGGAGAATTACGGCGAGTGAGCTGGCACTGGAGGATCGGCAAAGTCTGCTCGCTCACAAGGACAGCTCCATTCGAGAACGAGCCGCGACATTGTTCCCGGCCCAAACCAATACCGCGCGGGCAACTCTCGTCTCGCGCTATCGGGCGGTGAGTTCATTGAAGGGCAATGCCTCCGCCGGCAAGACGGTGTTCGAGCAGCAATGTGCGACGTGTCACGCCATGCACGGACTCGGCCATGCGGTGGGTCCGAATCTCGTCGAGGTCGCCGGCAAGCCCGTGGCGGATTTTGTGCTCGCGATCCTTGATCCAAATGCTGCGATTAATCCGAATTTCACCGCGTACACGGTCGAGGGCCGGAATGGACGTAGCTTCACGGGAATGATCAAGGCCGAGACGGCCAGCAGCGTCACGATCGTGCAAGGCGGCGGAACAGTGGAAACGGTGTTGAGAAGCGACATCGAGTCGATTCACGCCAGTCGGCTTTCGCTGATGCCCGAAGGTTTGGAGCAAGCCATCAATCATCAAGCCATGGCCGACCTGATCGCGTGGTTGAAGCAGGGTCCAAGCGGAATGGCGGCCACGGGACGTTGATCGTAGCAGAGGCTGGCGTGACGCGCACATTGGCGATAAAGTCTCACCTTCTACTGATGAATCGATTGTCGTCCGTCACGTTCGTTTGCGTCGCTGTGGCCTGGCCCGCGGCGGGCGCTGTGGACTACGGGCGCGATGTGAAGCCCGTGCTCGCGGAGCATTGCTACAAGTGTCACGGCGCGCAGCAGCAGAAGAGCGACTTGCGATTGGACGTGGCGGCTTTCGCACTCAAAGGAGGCGAGAACGGTCCGGCCATCAAGCCGGGGAACAGCGCGCGCAGCCTTTTGATGGAAACCATCAAAGGGACTCACGATTCCATCGCACAGATGCCATACAAAAAGCCGCCGCTCGCGGAGGCACAGATCGCGACGATGGCCCGGTGGATCGATGAAGGAGCGAAAGCGCCGGCGGATGAAAAGCCGGAGAGTGGCAGGCATTGGGCGCTTATTCCGCCGCAGCGACCGGTGGTTCCGGGGAACAGTGA
>DATHEW010000644.1:0-10126 GCA_035318425.1 Candidatus Acidiferrum sp.
AATGGCATCACGATCAGCGGCGATGGACACCTCTGGGTGGCGGAGACGGATAAGACACCGAAGCGGGTCAGCGTTTGGAAAACGAATGGTGATTTCGTGCGCGCGTTCTACGGCCCATCACAATACGGCGGCGGCGGCTTCCTCGATCCGGAGGACACGACGCGTTTCTTCTACGCCGATGAAGGCGGCACGGAGTTGAAACTGGATTGGAACAGCGGCACCAGCGAACCCGTCGCGGTTTACTACCGGCCCGAACTGGATCCGCTCCGCTTGCACAATCACTACAATGAAGGGAAGCCGCCGAGTCATCCCATTCATTTCGATGATCGTCTGTATCTCAGCGACGCGCACAACTCGACCCCAACCCACGGCCCGGAGTGCGCGGCGATTTGGTTGTTGGAGAAAGGCATCGCGCGACCGGTGGCGGCGCTCGGGCGCGTCGAAGCGTGGCGCGTGTTCACAACAGGAGATTCAAACCGTTTCCTCGCAAAGCTTCCGGGCGACAAGCAGATCAAACGCGATCGACATTCGTTCCTCTGGTTCGATGCCAGCGGCGACGGCGCGCCACAACCGGACGAACTCACCATCATTCAAGGCTCCGTCCGAAGCGTGAATGTGATGGATGATCTGTCATTCGTCACTGGATCGGGAATGCACTTCAAGCCGCAGCGATTCACCGCGCGCGGCGTGCCGACGTTCGATGTCGCGGACGCGAAAAAATTGGTGGCCGAAACGCAGAGTTCCGTCTCGTCCGGAGGCGGTCAGGCGCTGGTCGCGCGTGATGGTTGGACGATCTTTACCACTGCGCCCAAACCGTTTTCTCCTTACGGCATTGGCGGCGTGCACAACGGCGAACCGATGTGGACGTACCCGAGCATGTGGCCGGGTTTGCACGCCTCACATCATGCGGCGCTGCCGGAATTTCCGGGTGAGTTGATCGGCACGACCCGGTTGATCGGCAACACCATCAAGCCTCGCGGCGAGGCGGGCGAACTGTGGGCGATCAATGGCAACAAGGGAACGATCTACGCGTTCACGACGGACGGGTTGTTTGTCGCGACGCTGTTCAATGACTCGCGCGAAGCGAGTTGGGATTATCCGAACGCGATCTCTGGCATGCTGGTGAATGGCGCATCGCTACATGAAGAATCATTCTGGCCAACAATCACGCAGACGAAGAGCGGTGATGTTTATCTGCAAGCGATGTGGAACTGCCTCGTGAAGGTGGAAGGGTTGGACAAGATTCGTCGGCTACCGGATCAGAAGATCAAGGTGACACCTGCGCAATTGGCCGCCGCACGGGAATGGTTCGTTCAAGCCGAAACCGCGCGTCAGCAAACCAACACGACCAAGATGACGGTTGGACTGGTGAAACAAGCGCCGGTCATTGACGGCAAAGCGGACGAGTGGCCGACGAATGCGTTCGTGGCGATCGATACGCTGCGCATCCAGGTTGGAGACTGGGGCTCGCGTCGCGTGAAGACACAGGCGGCACTCGCCGTGGCAGGCGAAAAGTTGTTCGTGTGTTTGAAGACGGGTGAGCCACGTTTGTTGGAGAACGCCGGCGATTCGTTTCCGCTCCATTTCAAAACTGGCGGCGGGATCGATCTCATGCTCGGCACCGATGCAGAGGCGAATCCCACGCGAGTTCGCGCAGGTCGCGGTGATGTGCGATTGCTGGTCACACAGGTTAAGGGCAAGACCACCGCGCTGCTGTATCGACCAGTTGCGCCAGACAGGCAAGGTGAGCCGTTTCCATTCAGTTCACCGCTGCGGACGATCAAATTCGACAGCATCGAGGATGTGAGCGCGAACGTGACGTTGGCATCGTCCGTTGTGCGCAACGAAAAGGAGCGTAGCGAAACGGCTGTTTACGAGTTCTCGATTCCTCTCATGAAATTGGGACTGAAGCCGCAACGAGGCGAAACAATCCTTGGCGACATTGGAGTGCTGCGAGGCAACGGCTCACAAACGATGCAGCGTTCGTATTGGCGAAACAAAGCCACGGGCATCACCGCTGACGTGCCGAGTGAAGCGGAGTTGATCCCAAAGCTGTGGGGGACGATGCGCTTTGAAGAGCGCTGATCAGAGCAGACGAATCTGCGCCTGCTCGCGCTGAAGCGAGTCACCGAACGATTCGCTGCGGCTGCGACGGCGCTCGATGATTTCCTTGTCGGTGCCCGGATGAAATTTCACCGGGTAATCACCGTCGTAACACGCCATACAGAAGGAGTTCTTTGGAAGCTGGGTGGCTTTCACCATGCCGTCTTGCGAGAGGTAGTGCAGCGAGTCGGCGTTGAGATATTTGCGGATGTTGTCGTGCGAATAATTCGCCGCCATCAGCTTGCTGCGATCGGGAAAGTCGATGCCGTATACACACGGGTTCATGTGCGCCGGACAACTCACGAGCACGTGAACTTCCTTCGCGCCGGCTTCCTTCAAATTGTTCACACGTGACTTACACGTCGTGCCGCGCACGATCGAATCATCCACGATGATGACGCGCTTTCCCTTCACGAGATCGGGGATGAGGTTCAGCTTCACGCGCACATTGAAGTCACGGATGAGTTGCGACGGCTGAAGAAAGCTGCGGCCGATGTAATGGTTACGGACGAATGCCATCTCGAAGGAGATGCCGCTCTCGAGCGAGTAGCCGAGTGCTGCGCAATTGCCGCTGTCGGGAACAGGGATGACTACATCGCCCTCGATCGGGCATTCGCGCGCGAGTTCGCGGCCCATCTCAACACGGGTGCGATAAACATTTCGCCCATTGATCGTGCTGTCCGGACGCGCGAAATAGACGTATTCGAAAATACAGAACGCCCGCCGCTGGTGCTCAGGCATGTATTTCACGCTGCGCAAACCGCTGCTGTCGATGACGACGATCTCGCCCGGTTCCACGTCACGCACGAACTTGGCATTAATCAGATCGAAGGCGCAGGTCTCGCTCGAGAGCACCCAGGCATCACCGACTTTGCCAATCGAGAGCGGACGAAATCCATGCGGATCGCGGACGCCGATCAATTCATGCTCGGTCATGATGACGAGCGAGAAGGCGCCTTCGATGCGGCGCATGGTATCGATGAGATTATTCCCGCCGTGACCATTGAGACCATTAAGGCTCGGCTGAGCCATCATGTGCAGGATGATCTCGCTATCGACGGTCGTTTGGAAAATTGAGCCTTTGGCCTCGAGCTCTTCGCGAAGTTCAGCAGCGTTAGTCAGGTTGCCATTGTGCGCAATGGCGATTTGTCCCTTCGCACAATCAACCGTGAGCGGCTGCGCATTGCGCAAGTGAGATGCGCCGGTGGTGGAATAGCGTGTGTGCCCGACCGCGGTGCTGCCCACGAGATTGTGCAACACGTCGCCGTTAAATATTTGCGACACCAAGCCCATGCCGCGATGAGTGCGGAAGGTTTTGCCATCACTGGTGACGATGCCGGCGCTCTCCTGGCCGCGATGTTGCAGCGCGTAAAGGCCGTAGTAAGTGAGCTCCGCGGCATTCGGATGACCGAAGATGCCGAAGACGCCGCAGTAGTGTTTTGGATACTCTTGCACGGGTTCCACGAGACGCGGGCCAGAGTATCGCACACGCTCAGCGCGTGTCCATGATGGGAAACATTTCGCGCGGATTCGTCTGCGAAAACATCGCCTCGCTTGACGATTCCGCGACAATCCGCCTCACTTCGCGCATGAAACCAAACGCAATGTTTCGCGCATTCATCATCATCGCGCTCGGCGTTTTGACCGCTCGCGCTGAAGTCCGGCTCCATCATCTCTTCACCGATCACATGGTTCTCCAACAAGGCACGTCGGTGCCGGTGTGGGGTTGGGCGGACGAGGGTGACAAGATCACGGTCGAGTTCGCCGGGCAGAAAGCGTCAACGACTGTGAAGAACGGCAAGTGGATGGTGAAGCTGAAGAACCTGAAGCCCGGCGCGCCGGATGCCTTGCGCGTGCGCAGCGTGAGTGCGAAAGGCGACAACTCATTGGTGCAGGTCAGTGATGTCGTCGTGGGCGAAGTCTGGATCGCGAGCGGCCAATCAAACATGGAGTGGCCGCTGAATCGTTCTTTCAACTCGACGAACGACATGGCGAATTCAGCAAACGCGCAGATCCGTTTGTTCACTGTGCCGAAGCTGAAGCTGAACGAACCTACGAACGACGTGAACGGTAAATGGCAACTTTGTGCGCCAGACGCCGTACCCGGCTTTTCTGCCGTCGCCTATTACTTTGCGCGTGATTTGCAAAAGGCGCTCGGGGTGCCGGTCGGCGTGATTCACACGTCGTGGGGCGGGTCGCCCGCGGAAGTCTGGATGAGCGAAGAAGTGTTGTCGGGTGACAAGGAATACAAGCGGGACATCCTCGACACGTACGACACGCAGGCGCAGCGCACCAAGGCCGCGATTACGCAGTGGGAAAAGGAACGCGCCGATGCACAAAAGGAAGGGAAGCAATTCACCAAGCGCCGCCCCAGCCTCGCCTGGAAGCCAGCCGAGCTCTACAACGGCATGATCGCGAACATCATTCCGTACGCGATCAAGGGTGCGATCTGGTATCAGGGCGAATCGAATGCCGGACGGGCCTGGCAGTATCGCCACCTGTTCACCGACATGATCGAGAACTGGCGCAACGAATGGGACCGCGACTTCACTTTCCTCGAAGTGCAGCTCGCCCCGTACGACATGAGCCGCAAGCGCTCGCTGGACGAAATCACGGCCAAGCCCGACGACAGCGCGTGGGCTGAATTGCGCGAGGCCCAATTGCTCGCCACCAAAAACCTGAAGAAGGTCGGCATGGCGGTGATTACCGATGTCGGCGACAAGGACGACATTCATCCGACGAAGAAGGAACCGGTGGGCGCGCGGCTCGCGTTGCAGGCGCGCAAGATTGCTTACGGCGAGAAGTTGGTCGCAGCTGGACCCGAGTTCGACGGCGTGAAGTTCAAGGACAGCAAGGCGATTCTCAGCTTCGACAACGTGGGCGGCGGTCTTGAAGCTCGCGGCGGCGCTCTCACGGGATTCACCATCGCCGGCACTAATAAGACGTTTGTCTGGGCCGATGCAAAAATTGAAGGTGACAAAGTGGTGGTGACTTGGTCGCGAGCCGCCGGTGGCAGCTTTAATGGCAACGGCAAAGTCGTGGCGGTTCGCTACGGGTGGTCTGATTTCCCCGTCGTGAATTTGTTCAACAAGGAAGGCCTTCCGGCGACGCCGTTCCGAACGGACGATTGGCAGATGACGACTGCGCCGAAGCCCGCCGTCAAAGCGGCCGCAAAGCCGTGATTGCGTTTGAGTTCACCAGCGCACGCGCCTACCTTCGGCCCGTGCGCTGGCCATCAATCGCCTTTGTTTTATTGCTCACCATCAGTACCGCTGCGCATGCTGAAACCGTGAAGGTGCTGAAAGTGTTGCCTCACTTCCTAGACCACAAAGGACGTGCCTCGCTCGGGCCCAGCCTCTTCGATCGTGATGCTTACCAGGCTGAATTGCGCAGCGACAAAACCAACCGGAGCGCGCTGCGCTTCGACGTGAACTGGGTCGGGCGCGGCTTCGATGAACTCACCCTGCGCGTGGAAGCCAGGAGCGGCAACGTCCGACAGCCAAAAACCTTCGTGCTGGAAGAAAAGGTGCGTCCGGGAGTCTTCAGCAAATGGTCTGCACTGACGATCGCTGGTGACGAATACAAATCGTTCGGTGAGATCATTGCCTGGCGGGCCACGCTCTGGTACGGCACGAACAAACTGGCGGAGCAGGTATCGTTTCTCTGGTGAGGAAGTTTTCCTGCGCCGGCTGGCAGAGCGCAGCGGCGACAGCGCTTTTGGCACGTCTAAGCCGGGACTCATGCAGAAGGAGCTCACGCAAAGGTTCCGGCTAAGAAGTTCTAACGGCCCCATCTTCTATCATCATCCGAAAGCTCGTCGCGCTGCGGGTTGCACACCGTGCATCCTGAGTTATAGCTAAAGCACGGGAGGGGAACACAGGGAGGATGCACAGTCCGCTTCACATTTTGATGCTGGAAGACCAGCCCGAAGACGCGGCATTGATCAATGATGAATTGCGCCGCGCCGGTTTGCGCTTCGACTTCAAACGCGTCGATACACGGGAAGCATTTATCCGTGAACTCAATGAAAACCACCCCGACATCATTCTGTCGGACCACGGGCTTCCGGCGTTCGACGGGCTTACCGCGCTTTCCGTTGCGAAACGGAGATTCCCGGAGATTCCATTCGTGTTTGTCACAGGCGCGATGGGAGAAGAGTTCGCCATTAAGATTTTCGAGAACGGCGCGACGGATTACGTGCTGAAGCATCACATCGATGAACTTGCTCCCGCGGTGCGACGCGCATTGCGGCGGGCCGAAACGGAGCGGCTGCAGTCCGAAACGCAGGCGCATTTACGGCGCAACGAAGAGTCGTATCGCCAATTGGTCGAGAGCGTCACGGACTACGCGCTTTACATGCTGGATCTATCGGGGCGCATCACGACGTGGAATGTGGGCGCGGAATTGGTGGAAGGATTCACCGCCCAGGAGGCGATCGGCAAACACATCGGCGAGCTTTTCCCGAAGGACGCCGCAACGTCGGAACGTTTCGAGCGCATGTTCCGAATCGCGACGGAGCAGGGCCGTTACGAGGATGAAGGCTGGCGCGTTCGCCGCGATGGACAACGTTTTTGGATCAATGTGGTGGTCACCGCAGTGCGCGATCACGCCGGACAGTTAAAAGGATTTGCGAAGATCGCACGCGACCTGACGGAACGCAGGCAATACGTCGAAGCCTTGCGCCGCAGCGAATTGCGAACGCGTTCGGTGATTGAGACCGCTCTCGATGCGGTCGTGCTCATGGACGGGGATGGAGTCGTTCACGAATGGAATCCGGCGGCTGAAAAGATGTTTGGGTTCAAGCGCACCGAGATGGTGGGGAAGAAAATGGCGGAGATGATCATCCCTCCCTACCTGCGTGCTGCGCACTACACCGGGATGGCTCGGTACCTTGCCGAAGGTCATTCCGTGATTCTGGGACAGCGCTACGAGACGATCGCACAGCGCGCTGACGGTACGGAGTTTCCCGTGGAACTGGCCGTGATGGAAATGCCTCCCGACGGTGTGCGCATGTTCACGGGTTACATCTCGGACATCACGGAGAGAAAGCGCGGGGAGGAAAACATGAAGCGCTTCAACCAGGAACTGGAGGAGAGCGTCACCAAGCGCACGGAACAGCTCGAGGCGGCGAACAAGGAACTGGAGGCGTTCAGCTATTCTGTGTCGCACGACCTGCGCGCGCCGCTGCGGCACATCAATGGATTTGTCGAGATTCTGCAGACGAGCGCGAAGGAAGCGCTGAGCGACGAGGACCGCGAGTTGTTGGACACCATCGCCGACTCTGCGCGGCACATGGGCAAGTTGATCGATGACCTGCTGAACTTCTCGCGCATGGGACGCACCGAGTTGCGCTTTCTCCCAGTGAAGCTCGACAGCATCGTTCAAGAAGCGCTGAAGGAGATGCGCTCGGAAATGCAGCATCGCGAAGTGGATCTCAAGCTGGGAGCGCTGCCCGAGGTGGAAGGCGACCCCGCGATGTTGAGGCAGGTGTTCATCAACCTCATCTCGAATGCGCTGAAGTACTCGCGTGATCGCCACCCGGCGCGGATCGAAATCTCGTCTGAGGAAACGGCGACCGAATACGTTATCACCGTGCGTGACAACGGAGTGGGATTCGATCCGGCTTACGCGCACAAGCTGTTTGGCGTGTTTCAACGACTGCACTCGCCACAGCAATTCGAGGGAACGGGAATTGGCCTCGCGATCGTGCGCCGTGTGATCGCGCGCCATGGCGGCCGCGTGTGGGCCGAAGGCCAGGTGGACCAAGGCGCGGCCTTTTTCATTTCGTTACTCAGGAAACGGAACGGGAACGGGGATCGCGAGGGCAGCTTATGACCAGGGAGTTAAAATGGATTCTGCTGGCTGAAGATGACCCGAATGACGCGCACTTGACGAAGCGGGCGCTCGTCGATTCCAAGGCCCCACCGGAAATTGTGGTCGCGCGCGATGGCGCGGAGGCGCTTGATGTCTTGTACCATCGCGGTGCTTTTGCCAAAAGCGAGTCCACGCGCCCGTGCGTCGTTTTGCTCGATTTGAAAATGCCGAAAGTGAACGGCTTGGAAGTGCTGCGCGCTATCAAGGGCGATCCGAAACTACGGACGATTCCGGTCGTGATGCTGACCTCTTCCCGGCAGGAGCGAGACCTTATGGAGAGCTACGATCTGGGCGCAAATGCATACGTGGTGAAGCCGGTATCGTTCGCTGATTTCCGGGAAGCGCTGAGAGAAGTCGGCTCGTTCTGGGTCGTGATTAACGAACTGCCGCCGCAAACGATGGTGATGTGAAGGGAATCAATGCAACTGAATCAACAAGGACGGAGCTGGATTCTTTTGGGTGAAGACGATCCCAACGACGCCTTGCTCACGAAGCGCGCGCTGGCCGAAGCGGAATTGCCGCACGATGTCGTGCATGCTTTCGACGGCGTGGAAGTGCTCGACTGCTTGAGGCAGAGAAACCGTTTCGCGACGCGGCCGCCGGGGCATCCTTCTCTCGTGTTGCTCGACCTGAAGATGCCGCGCATGGATGGCATCGAGGTGCTGCGCGCGATCAAGAGCGATCCGGCCCTTCGCTGCGTGCCGGTCGTGATCTACACCGCGTCGATCATTCCGTCGGACCTTCGGAATGCCTACGAAGCCGGCGCGAATGGTTACGTGATCAAGTCCGCGGACTACACGCAGTTTCGAAAAGAGTTCAAGCTGCTCGGCCTCTATTGGGCCACGGTGAATTTCTCGACGGGAGCGTGTTGAAGTTGAGTGATCAGTAATCAGTGGGATACCGCGTAGGAGAGGAACGGTTTTCCTGATTACTGACCTGCTGATTACTGATCACTGAATCCCAAACCCATACTCCTGCAAGAATTCATCTTCGCTCGCGCGAATCCGAATCGGTTTGCGCGTGAACACATCGCGGTAGTTGATTTCGACCGCTCGCAATGCCAGCGGGATCTCGCTGCGCCTGCCGTAAAGGTCATCGCCCAGGACCGGCAGGTGCGCGGCCTTCAGATGCAGCCGGATCTGGTGAGTGCGGCCGGTGTGTGGCCGCGCCTCGATCAGCGATCTCTCGCCGCGTGTTTCAATCAGTCGAAAATGCGTCTCTGCTTCCTTGCCATCTCGCGACAGCTTCATGGAGCCAACGTGGTCCGGGTCGGGATCAATCGCGGCGTCGCACTTCCACTCGCGTTGTTTCGGCAAACCCTGAACGACCGCTAGATAGCGCTTCTCGATCTGCCGCGTTTCGAATAAATCGCCCAGCGCACGAGCCGCGCCCGCGCTCTTCGCGAAGAGAAGAATGCCGGTCGTGTCGGCGTCGAGCCGGTGAACGAACCGGAGAAACTTCAAGCTGCGGGAGCTCGCCCAGAAATCACCAGCCGCTATGGATGACGTGAGCGCCGCCTGAAGATTCCGGTTCGTCCGCTGCCAGGTGAAAGGCACCAGCATCCAGTGCCGCGGCTTGTCGATCGCGAGGACGTTGCGGTCTTCGTAAAGAATCGAGAAACGGTGAAAGACCTTCCCCTCGCGCAGTTCGATGAAATTGGGTTTCGCCATGCGATGACGGCGAGCGGACTACTCGCTGGACTCACGCGAGTCTTCGCGCGACTCGGTCTCGCGCGGCTCCCGAGGCTCACGCTCACTGCGGTTCTCGGTCGGTTCACGGCTCGTGCGGTCGTCCCTTGGGCCGCGCTCTTCGCGTCGTCCGCGTGGCCCGCGCTGATCCCGCTGCTCGCGAAATTCACGTCCGCCCTGGCCAGACTGGGACTGTTGCGGGGGCCGCGGGCCGCGGTCCATTCCCCTGACTTGCCGACGAAGAAATTCGATCTCGCGCTCGTCCGCTGTCTTCTGCACCTCAGCCAGTTCGAGCGTCTCCAAAATTTCCTCCATCGTATCGAGCACTTCGCGCAGCGAGGCGATACAGCGGCTCACCTCTTCGATGGCGCCGGTAATGGCGGCCGGGGCCGCCGGGCGGAAATCCCTTCGTGGCTCACGCGGGGCCAGGCGTTCCTGTCGTTCGCGGCGCTCCACCGCTG
>DATHEW010000645.1:0-2764 GCA_035318425.1 Candidatus Acidiferrum sp.
AGGCAGACATTCTCGACCAAACGAACGCTACGTTGGTATTGAGCAATCTGACTGTGGGTTCCATTGGCAATTATCGTGTGGTGGTGAGTAATTCGTTCGGCTCGGTGACAAGTCTCGTCGCGGTCGTCGAATCCGGCATTGGATTTGCCGAATTGTTTAACACGGGCGTGGATGACTCGGGCAATTTTCTCAGCGGCGGGCAGGTGGACGCGCATTACAAGCTAATATCCAGCGCCGATCCATCGTTTCCGGGACCTGATGTGCTCGTCATGAACAACGGAGTGTACCCGTTGGCGGGTGATTATTTCACCAACGGGCTTTTTTCGTCGTGGATATCTCCGCGCACGAACAGCGCGGCTGGAAACTCCAATGGAGTCTTCGTTTATCAAACGAGCTTCATCATCGATAGCGCGGATCCGGCTCACGCCCAGATCGACGGCAATTGGGCGTCTGATAACGAAGCTCTTGATATTCGCCTGAATGGCGTATCCCTTGGCATCAGCAACATGGTCAGTGCAGCGTTCAGGAACTTCTATCCCTTCGTGGTCACCAACGGTTTCGTGCAGGGCTTGAACTCGATCGAGTTCGTGATTAGCAACGGTCCCGCCTCCGGGCCGACGGGTCTCCGTGTCGAGATGAGGGGCGTTGGTCGTTCTTTGCCGCCGGGTCTTCCGCAGATCCTGAATCAGCCGACCGTGGCGCCAATCCTTCAGGAAGGCCAGGACGTCACTCTCGCGGTTGTGGCCGTGGGCAGCGCGCCGCTGACGTATCAGTGGTATGCGGGAGAAATTGAGTGGGAACTCGATCTTCCAGGCGCCACAAGCCGCACCCTGACGTTCGATAACATTTCTCAAATCGATCAGGACGGCTCCAAGTACTGGGTGCGAGTGACGAACCCGCAGGGTTTCAGCAACAGCATTCCCGTGACGTTCAGCGTCAACGCGCAACCGGTCGCGAACGATGACTTCATCGCCAGTGGAACAAACCTTCCGGTGACGTTCGCCGTGAGCAAGCTGCTCTTCAACGATAGTGATCCGGACTTCGACGCGATCAGCTTCTTCTCCATCAGTTCCGGCAGCGCGAACGGCGGCAGCGTCACGATCCTGGCCGGCCAGATCACTTACACTCCGGTTGCCACGTTTACCGGCACGGATAGTTTTACGTATGTCCTGGCCGACGCGCGGGGTGGGCGCGACACCGGCACGATCTGGGTAAATGTGGGCGCAACAAACTTCTTGAGCATCGCCACTCCGCCGGTGTTATTGCCGGATGGCCATTTCCAAATCGGCTACTCGGGCGTGCCCGGCTATCCTTACACGATCGAACGCGCGACCAATGTGCTCGGCCCCTGGCAGGTCTTCACCAATATCGCCGCTGATGGAACCGGGTTGTTCTCGATCGATGATCCGAACACGCCGCCGGAACCGATGCGGTTTTACCGCACGCGTTATCCGTGAGTTGAAGCGGCGATAGCACCGAGGGATTGTTTGGGAAGCCGGGGAGAAATTCCCCGGCTTCCGTTTGTCAGAAGAGAAGTTTTTTGTTGGGAGAGTCTTGATCCATGAAGAAGTTTTTGTCGTACGCGTTCCTGATTGTGTCCACCGTGCTCGCGCGAGCGGACGCCGTCGTCGTTTTCAACGAGATCATGTACCACCCGCGCACCAATGAGGCGGCTCTGGAATGGGTCGAGTTGCACAATCAGATGGCCGTGGATGTGGAACTCAGCGGCTGGTCGATACGCGGCGGCATTGATTATGACTTCGCGGAAGGAACGGTCATTCCCGGCGGCGGATTTCTCGTCATCGCATTGTCGCCCACGAATCTCATTGCGCTCGGCATCACGAACGTGCTGGGGCCCTTCAGCGGCAGGCTTTCCAACAGCGGTGAGGAATTGCGTCTGCGTAATAACAATGGCCGCGTCGTGAATGAAGTGAGCTACAGCGTCGAAGACCAATGGCCGGTGGCAGCAGACGGTGCGGGCCCATCGCTCGCCAAGTTCGACGCGGATTCAGCGAGCGCGGTTCCGTCGAACTGGAGGGCCAGCGCGCAAATGGGCGGCACACCTGGCGTGATCAATTTTCCGCGCATCACTTACAGCGTCACGACCCAGACATTGCTGCCGATCAGCCAATCGTGGCGGTTCGATCAATCGGGCGCCGACCTCGGCACCGCCTGGCGCGGCACGAGTTTCAACGACACCAGTTGGTCCAGCGGCCAGGCGCTGCTCGCGGCGGAAGATTGCGCGTGCTTGGTGGAAACCATCCGCACGCCGCTCACCGTGGGCGCGACGAAAACGAACTTCTATTTTCGCGCCACATTCAATTACACAGGCAGCGTGGCGGCGGCAACCTTGTCGCTGCGTCATGTCGTGGACGATGGGTTGGTGGTTTATCTCAACGGCGCCGAGGTGTGGCGGATGGGCATGGCCACCGGCGTGGTGAACAGCGCAACTTTCGCGAACCGCGGCGTGGATAACGCGAGTTACGAAGGGCCGTTCGCCATTCCATCAACGAGCCTAATTTCAGGAACAAATGTGCTCGCGGTGGAAGTGCATCAGAATGCGGTCAACAGCACGGATGTGGTCTTCGGCATGGAGTTGTTCAATTCGATTACGACCACGAACATTCCCACGCAGATCGGTGAAGCTCCGGTCACGCTGGCGTTCAACGAAATGTCATCCGTATCGAACGCGCAGTTCTGGGTCGAGTTGGTGAACCAGACGACGCAGCCCATCGTGCTCGACAACTACATCCTTGCCCGCTTC
>DATHEW010000646.1:0-4531 GCA_035318425.1 Candidatus Acidiferrum sp.
TGGGTCAGAAATCGCACCCACTCGTTCGTGTTCGAGATGTGCGGAATGACGAGGTTGGTCGTGGCGACCAGACTCATGTCGCCTCGGTTGTAAACTTTCATCCGCAACGCGTTCGTGTAGGCATTCGCATTGGTGTAAGCAGGCTTCGGTTCGCCGGCGTAAATGCCAAAGCTATAACCTTGATCGAAATAAAGGGGTGAACCGCCGACGCGCCCGCCAAACGCCGCGATCGGATTTGAGAACGGAATCGGCGACCCAGGAGTTGTGGCGTTGTAATGATTGAACGTCGTCGTCCAGGAATTGCCGGGGAACAGTGTGTTCGCGTTGCCGCCACTGTCGTTGAGCGGCACGCCTTGCTGAAAATCCACCGGCACCACAAAGGAATGATAGCCGGGATCAAGGCCGGTCCCGCGCACGAACCTGCCAAAGTGCGCCGTGCTCGCAAGCACGCCGCCCAAGAGCGGCGGCTTGCGCTGGCTGTCGTCGAAGTCAGCGATATTGATCGTCGCATTGCTGACCGCGCCAACTTTGTAGACATTGGTGATGAGAGTCAGCGTCACTGTCTCGATCCCTTCAACGAGGTAATCGAAGAGAGGCGCGATGGTGATGGCGGCCGACGCTTCGCCGCCAGGAATCACAACGGAGTTCGATAGCACGGCGTAATCCACACCGTTGCCTGCCGTGCCAGACAGCAGGTAACGCACAGTGAGCGGAACGCCAGGATCGGCGGTGCGGGTTACGGTGAGCAACGCGGTATCTCCGCCTTCGGTCGCGTTCGTGTCCGTGCCAGAGATGCTCACCACCGGATCGTTATCAATGATGGAAACAGTGGCGCTGGTGTTTGCTGGATCGAGCTTATAGGCGACGCTGGATGTCAGGGTAAGTGCGACGGTTTCGGTGGATTCAGCCACCGCGTCGTCATTTGGAAATATTCTTACCTCTACCGTGGCGGCCCCGGCAGGAATTGTCACATCCGTGGTGATCGTGCCAACACCGGGAGTAGAGATGGTATAATCGTTTGCGGCACCATGTGTCGCCGTGCCCGAGCGAGTAAATGCAACCGTCAGGGCCGGCCCCGTATCACCGACCCGCCTCACGAGAAACTTGGCCGGCACTTCCCCTTGCTCATAACCCTCGGCAACAAGCGTCGAAATGCTGATGACGGTATCGTCGTCGAGGATGTGAACAACGCACTCGGTAGGACTTACCATCGTCCTTGAGGTGCTCCAAAATATCAGGCCGATCTGCTTCTCGGAATTGACGACAGCATTATCAACAATGCCAATGGTAAAATTCTTAATCACATTGCCCGAGATTACATCCAAGGTGCCGATCGACGCGTAACCATATCCATTGCCAGTCGGTCCCCACGGAAACGATGCGGTCGCAGTATAGTCGTTGGTCCGGGTCGCGGTGGTGGAAGGCGTTCCAGAAGGCGTGTTGGCCGCAATCGTGGCTCCGTATCCAAGAGTCCCGCCTTCGCCGACCACCCCGATGGTTGCGCTTACCTGCCCCTCGTAAACATACACGTCACTAAACTCAAATCGCACGGTCCCGTTGGCAGCGTTCGCTCGTGTGATCAGAAACAAAAGCGAAAGAACGAAGAAGGCACGGACAAGAGAATTGCCACGGTTGAGGACGGCAGACTTCAGCGCCGCAGGTGCAGGGGTATTCATGGGAGAGGCTTGGGATTGGCGGATCAGTAAAGAATCGCGCCGTTGGTTGGGCTATTGATGGTGATGGAAAGAACTCCAATGGCTGGATCGAGGGAATTCGCGTCGTATTGCTCTGTCACTCCGTCTCCATCCCGGTCACTGCCCAGCAACACTTTGAAGAAACCAAGCGGCCAATTCAGCGCATCGATTGCAAAGTTTGTATCCCCCACGTCGATCACTTCCCAAACTTCCCACGGCCAATTTTCGTCAACCAAGGCCGGCGTCCAGAGCAGCGTGTAGTTGGTTCCGGGAATGCCGTTGGTAACAGTGATCGAGAACTGATTGCTACCCAGCGACTGAATTGACAGCACGGGCGGAGTGTCCGAGCGAGCCACGCCGATGAACACGGCGAGCCCAAGTGCTAAACTCGCGGCGCTCGCCGTATATCGGTTCCAACGGTAATGCTTTGGGAAGGTGATCGATGTTCTCATGCGTTAGCTTTTGGTGCGTCTATTAGGTGACATCTGTCTCCAGTGGAAGATGAACGGTGAAGAGAGCGGGCACACCGTCTCAGGTTCTTTCTCATTCAAACCGCTTGCACGCACTGAAGATGTGAACGTCTCGGTTAAGCTGTAGGACACATCGGTATTTCACCGCAAGGCATTTCTAGTTTGTACGCACCTGCGCACACGGATCATCTCGCGTTTCTTTATCGTCGCCGGATGGCGTCTGCGCTCAATCTCGTCGGCCCGCACGTACGGAAGTTCCGCACCAGAAAGGGTTGGACGCAGGAGACTCTTGCCCGAAAACTTCAACTTCTCGGCTGGAGCATTAGCCGCGAGTCTCTTGCACGCCTTGAGTTGCAGGTTCGCCGAGTTCCCGATTGTGAACTGGTTTTCATGGCGAAGGCACTTGGCGTATCGCTCCAAGAGCTGTTTCCAAAAAACATCAAATTCCGGCAACTGGGGCCGCAGTTTCAGTCAGGTGAGCGCCTGTCCTTGTTCCCGATGCGTGGCGACAAATCTGCCTGAGTCAATCGCTAGTGGTAGCGCAACCGCTTCAAAGATCGCCATCCTGTAATCTTCCTTCATCCATGTCTGCCGTTTCCGAGGGATGAGGTGTCCAAGTTCGCGTGGAAAGATTTCCGCGAGGCGTTCTG
The DNA here is from genome assembly GCA_035318425.1 of Candidatus Acidiferrum sp. GTDB lineage: Bacteria > Verrucomicrobiota > Verrucomicrobiia > Limisphaerales > SIBH01 > JANNGC01. Next base: position 2,815 of record DATHEW010000646.1, read on the forward strand.
CCACGGACTGCTTTGTTGCAACTTTGTCGCCGCCAAGCCTCCGTCTCGCGGCCAAGGGGTCCGTGGTTACTAATGAAATCCCTGACGAAGCAGCAAGCTCACAGAGCGCCTCTCCAAGATCGCAGATGCGGCGCGAGCGACGACAGGGATTCGCGGCGTAATCTTCGATGACGAGAACTTCGGGACGATAAAGGTCAATCAGTTCGCGAACTTTCAACACCGTGGTGGCGTTCTTTTCGCGGATGATCCCGACCGCTCCCCAATCAGCGAGCTTGCCGTCCCGCTCGATGACAGCAAAGCCAAAGCCGCGCGTGGTCGGCGCAATCGCGAGCCTCCTGTGTAGCGATTGTGACGTGCTCATGCTGGTTGCTGATTAGCGGTCGCGGCATTTGCAAGGAGCGACTCCACTGCCGCTCGTTTTTTCTCAGAGCGTCGGCTCGTGGCCTTGAAACTCACGCGGTGCCGCAACACCTTCGCACGCTCGCTGATGTCGCGAGCAAGCCGATCGTGAATTCCGGCGAAGAGTTCATTCAATGGAGTTCCATAAATTATCCCGAAGGCGAGCGCGGTTTCCAGTGTGGGCGTGGTCGAGAAGGATTCGTAATTGGAGATCTTCGCTCCGCCTCTGCGTCCCATGAGAAAAGCCACCTCGTCCTGACTGAGAGCGAGACGTTTGCGTCCTGAGCGCAGATAATTTTGTAAGCGGGGCGAAGTCATGGAAATCGCGTTGGTGCGTGCCCAAACCGTAGCTTGGAACGGTCGCGGTTCGAAGGGGTGCGTTCTTGCCTACTTGGGCAAGTTCCGAGTAACAAAAACCGCGCCTAAGCGCCGGTTCTTGGCTGAATATTACAGCACGGTTTATGGTTTTAGTCAAACATACCGGCACGCCATCCGATATTGCCTACGGTGGCAAGTTCTTGACCCTCCGCAGTTCGGTGCGGAGTCCGTATTATCGTCGGCATGATTGCCCCAAATCACCTGAGCAAGAACGCCATCGACGCATTCAAAGCCGCTTACGAAGCCGAATTTCACGAACGACTTAGTGACGAAGAAGTTCGCGAGATCGCACTGAACCTGCTCCGTTTCTTCGAACTCATTCGCAGAGCGAGATAGTGCGTGTCGGTTGACGCTCTGTACCGGTACGTTACGATTGAGTTGTTCCCTTCAAGTTTCCCTCCAATGCGCCCATACATCATTTATTGCCGCAAATCATCCGAAGCCGAAGACCGGCAGATTCTTTCCATAGAATCGCAGACGCGCGAGCTGGAGCAGCTTGCGCGGAAATTGAACGTGCCGTTTGAAATCTTGGTTGAGTCGCGTTCGGCGAAGGAACCTGGCCGACCAATCTTCAACTCAATGGTACAGCGCCTCTACCGCGGCGACATTGCAGGCGTAATCTGCTGGAAGCTCGACCGGCTCGCGCGCAACCCTGTGGACGGCGGCTCGATCATCTGGGCCATCAAGCAGCACGGAATCAAGGTCATCACGCCCTTGCAGACGTTCTCGCGCGAGGACGACAACACAATCCTCATGTACATCGAGTTTGGCATGGCGCAGAAATACGTCGATGACCTGAGCAGGGTGACTCGGCGTGGACTGACCACAAAGGCGGAGAACGGGTGGCATCCAGGTGTGGCGCCTATCGGATACCTGAATTTCATTGATCCGATAACGAAAGAGAAAAGCCTCATCAAAGACCGTGAACGGTTTCTGCGTG
>DATHEW010000647.1:0-2223 GCA_035318425.1 Candidatus Acidiferrum sp.
GGGGTCAACCGCGAACTCGGGTGAGAAGCGGCGATAGTCTTTTCCGAGCAGCGCTGTTTTGCCGCTGCCAGTCCATTCCATCTTCGCGCGGATGCCGCCGGTCTTCGGATCGGTCCCGCCCCAGGAGAACTCAGTCGGATGTCCCGACGCCGCGCCGTCCTCGTGGTTGAAATCAATGAACGGCAAATCTCCCAGTCCCGCTGCAGCCTGGGCGCGGAGGTATTGCAGTTGTGATGCAACGAGCTTCGCCACTGCTTCGTTGACCTCGATGTCGTTGAGCGGCAACGGCTCTCCGGTCGCTTTGTTCAGCGCCGTAAGTTTGTGTTTGCCTGCCGGCATCCATTGGATCTCCGCCGGAAGTTGATCACCGTTCAGGGCGAGGCCAGGCAATGTGCCGGCGAGATGTGCGATCACGGCAATATTCATGCGGGGCTTCCTCCTTTGATCTGGCGATCGAGAACGGATTGCGCACGGCGCGTGACCGCGTCTTCGAGTTGCTCCTGGGGCGGCAGCGCGTTGGGGTCTTTGTCCTGATGAACGGACTTGCGCAGCAAATAGTGAATGGTCACGCGGCCGTCGATCTGCGCGGCCAGCGCGCCGTTCGCGAAATCTTTCCCAATGAAGAACAGCTTCACGCCGGTCTCCTTCTCGAAGGTCGATGTCGCGCGGCCGTAAGCCTCGGCAGTTACCGGAATCGTGAGGGCACGCGCGCGTTTGGCGGTGATCGTTCCGCCGAAGAGTTTCTGCGCGAAGCGCGGGTCCGTGATGTTGATCACCACGGTGCGGCCGCTCGATGACACGGTCGGCGCCGAGACGCTCCCCATCACTTGCCGCCAGAAATGTTCGCGCTTGCCGCCGAGTTTGTTCTTCTCGGTCTGGTCCTTCTTGCGGAAGTGCCCGCGCAACTGGTACGCGCCCTCGCGTCCCACAGCCGCCATGATGGCGCGCGGGTTCTTCGCCTGGCCGAGGATGCGATTCACCTTCAGCTTGAAACCATCTGAGCTGATGACAGCGCCGATCACTGCTTCCCTCCAGTGGCCGTCCGCAAGGACCTCCGGGTCATGTAACCGACGATCGCGCCGTTCGCGGCCGCAGCTCCCATTGCCTTTTCCAGCGCGGTCGCGAGCACGTCGGTGTTCAGCTTGCCGAACAGTTCTGGAAAATCGTTTTGTGCTTTCGCGAGTGCAGCGGTGAAGTCGTCATCGCTCACCGTGTTGTCCTGGGCGAGTTGCACCAGGCGAACGAAGTGCGGCTTCACCGGCGCCAGCCACTTCGTTTGGATGCCGGTGAGTTCTTCGAGCGCGACATTGGCCACGCGTTCGGTTGCGTCCTTCGCACGGACCGGAAAAAAGTGCCCCCGGCGTCCCGCCGGGTCCTTGGCCTGCGCACCGATCTCGTCACCCGGACCCGGCAAAATGCCGGGGGCACTTTGCTGCTGCCGCTCGATCACCTCTTCGCCGGCAGCCGGCTGCGGAATGCCGAGCGTCTCGTAAACCCACGTGCGCGGGAGATCGATCACGCGGTTCGCTGTCTCCACGAACTCAGCTTGTCCTTTCGGATCGGGCTTCTCTTCTTCCTCCGCCATCAGCCACGGGCACTCTTCAGTGTTGCCGTAGTTGAATTGGCAGATCGGTTGGAACAACTGCCGCCGCAAAATCTTCGCCGCCCACTCCGCGACGTTCGTCTCCACGCCAGCTTCCTTGCGCTCGTGAACTTCACCGAGCGCGCGACTGCCGCTGGTGCCACCTTCCGTCGTCAGCGTTTGGCGCAGCACGAGGATGTCGCACTGCTTGTCGGCGAACTCCATGAACGCCTTGTGCGCGTTGTCGCCGGCGCTCTTCATCGCTTCCTTGAACTCGACCTGTGTGCCGGCCGGGAACGCGGCCCACGCAGCCGAGCCCATGTTCGCGAGCATCTGAAAGAGCTTCGTCTTGTCCGAAGGCGTCATGGCCGTGTCGTAGTTGGCCCAGCGAAACGGCATGCCGAAGATCTGCGTGAAGTTCAGGAACCAGCCCGGCACGAAGTTCATGCCTGCCCACCAGGTGCCGAGCAGTCGCAACATCGCGCCTGTGATCGGATGGCCACTCTTTGTCTTGGCGATGCCGATCAGGAATTTGTCTTTGGGAAAACGCGCGAAGCCATCGCCCTGGTCTGCGATCAACTGCGTAGCGTCCGCCGAAAGTGAATCGGTGCCGATGATCGAACGCGTCTGCAGAATTTCCC
>DATHEW010000648.1:0-3911 GCA_035318425.1 Candidatus Acidiferrum sp.
GGATCGAGACCGCCGAATCCGATGTCGAACGCCCAGCCATCACCGCCTATGATCCACACGCTCTTCTTCACCAGATAATCTGCGACCTGGCTCAAGCGATGTGCGATCGGCGATTGGTTGTCGGCAATCTTCTGTTTCAACACCAGGACGCGCTCACGTTGCGCGGCGATCCCCGCTTCGGTCGATTGATCGGATGCGAGCATGGCGGTGACGAATTCATCGCCGATCTGCGGTGCGAGTTCCTTCAGAAGCTCGCGTGCAATCTCGCTGTGCTTGTCCACCGCGAAGCGCTGGCCGAAGCCATACTCCGCGTTGTCCTCGAAGAGCGAGTTCGACCACGCAGGGCCGCGGCCCGCGCAGTTCGTTGCGTAAGGCGTCGTGGGCAAGTTGCCTCCGTAGATAGAGGAACAACCCGTCGCGTTCGCGATGAACAGCCGGTCGCCATACATCTGCGTGAGCAACTTCAGATACGGCGTCTCACCGCATCCCGCGCACGCGCCGGAGTACTCGATGAGTGGCTCGGCGAACTGCGTGGATTTTAGTTCCGTCGTGAGCTTGGTGCGATCCGGCACGGGAAGCGCATTGAAGAAATCCCAATTCACTCTCTCTGCATCGAGCAACGGCGCCATCGCCCGCATGTCGAGCGCCTTGTGGTTCGGATCAGCCTTGTCCTTGGCCGGGCAAATCACTGCGCACAAATTGCAGCCGGTGCAATCGTCGGGGGAAACCTGAATCGTGTAACTCTGGCCCTTCTCCTTGGAGCGGAAGTCCACTCCCTTGAAATCACCCGGTGCGCCCGTCAACTCGGCCTTCGAATAAAACTTGGCGCGAATCGCCGCGTGCGGACAAACGAAGACGCACTTGTTGCACTGAATGCAGAGGTCCGCGTCCCACACCGGAATCTCCAGCGCGATGGATCGCTTCTCCCACTTCGTCGTGCCACTCGGCCACGTGCCATCGACCGGGAACGCGCTTACCGGAAGCAGATCGCCTTTCCCACCCAACATCACGGCGGTGACGCGCTTGATAAAGTCCGGCGCATCTTCAGAGACAACCGGCGGCTTGTGCCGCACCGAACGGCCCACGCCAATCTTCACCTCATACAATGCGGCGAGCGTTTGATCGACGGCTGCGAAGTTTTTCCACACGACTTCATCGCCCTTCTTGGCGTAAGTCTTCTTGATGGCTTTCTTGATTTGCTCGATCGCCTGGTCGCGCGGCAACACGCCGGAGATGGCGAAGAAGCACGTTTGCATGATCGTGTTGATGCGACCGCCCATGCCGGACTCCTTCGCGACCTTGTAAGCATCAATGACGTAGCACTTCAGCTTCTTCGCGATGATCTGCTCCTGCACTTCCGCCGAAATGAAATCCCACACGCGATCTGCCGCGAACGTCGCGTTGATCAGGAACACCGCGCCGGGCGCGGCAAGTTCGACCACATCCAGTTTGTCGAGGAACGGCCATTGATGGCACGCGATGAAGTTCGCGCGCTTCACCAGGTAGCTGGAACGAATGGGCCGCGGGCCAAAGCGCAAATGCGATACCGTCACGGCGCCGGATTTCTTCGAGTCATACACGAAGTAGCCTTGCGCGAAATTGTCCGTCTCCTCACCGATGATCTTGATCGAGTTCTTGTTCGCTCCGACCGTTCCATCCGCCCCGAGACCAAAGAACACCGCACGGAAAACATCGTCAGGCTCGATGTCGAAGCCTGCTTCCACCTTCAGCGACGTGTGAGTCACATCGTCCACAATGCCGACCGTAAAATGGTTTTTCGGGGAATGCCGCTTCAGCTCATCGAACACGGCTTTCACCATCGCGGGATCAAACTCCTTCGATGACAAACCGTAGCGGCCGCCGATCACCCGCGGTTCAACGTCCCACGCGGCGAAGCCCGCATCGCAACCTTCGCGCAATGCCGTCACCACATCCTGATACAGCGGTTCGCCTACAGAGCCGGGTTCCTTGGTGCGATCAAGCACGGCGATGTCAGTCACCGTGGACGGCAACGCTTCCACGAAATCCCTGATCGACCAGGGACGGAACAGGCGCACCTTGAGCACGCCGACTTTTTCACCCTGCTTGTTCAACCACTCGGCAGTTTCCTCGGCAGTCTCGGCTCCGGATCCCATCACGATGATCACGCGCTCTGCCTGCGGATGACCGACGTAATCGAACAGCTTGTATTTGCGCCCCGTGATTTCGCCGAAGCGATTCATCAAATCCTGAACGATGCTCGACGTGCGGTTGTAGTAGCTGTTGCAGGCCTCGCGGCATTGGAAGAAGACGTCGGGATTTTGGGCCGTGCCGCGAATCCGTGGGCGATCCGGCGTGAGCCCATTGTGCCGGAATGCGGCCACGGCGTTCTCATCCACCAACGCGGCAAGCTGGTCGTTGCTCAGCATCGCGATCTTTCCGATCTCATGCGACGTGCGGAAACCGTCAAAGAAATGCATGAACGGAATGCGGCTCTCCAACGTGGCCGCGTGCGAGATCGCCGCAAAATCATGCGCCTCCTGCACTGAGCCTGAACAAAGCATCGCGAATCCCGTTTGCCGGCACGCCATCACGTCCGAATGATCGCCGAAGATCGAGAGCGCATGCGTCGCGAGAGCGCGCGCCGTCACGTGCATGCAAAACGGCAGCAGTTCGCCGGCGATCTTGTACATGTTCGGGATCATCAGCAGCAGCCCCTGCGACGCCGTGAATGTGGTGGAGAGCGAACCCACCTGGAGCATGCCGTGAATGGCTCCCGCCACGCCTGCTTCGGACTGCATCTCCACCAGCCTTGGCACCGTGCCCCACAAGTTCTGCTTGTCCTGCGCGGACCATTCATCGCAGAACTCCGCCATCGGCGAGGACGGCGTGATCGGGTAGATGGCGATCGTTTCGCTCAGTCGATACGCGACAGATGCCGCGGCTTCATTGGCATCGAGCGTCGAGATCTTGACTGCGGACGCTTTCTTGGGAACTGAAGGCAAAGGGTTTGTGTTCATCTGAAAATCCCATCGGACACATCCATGTATCCGCCATGAACGAGAAAGCTCCCTCACCTTGGTTGCTGAACCCTGTGCATCTTTTGGCAAGCGGCAGGTGGCGGTTAACTCAGTAGAGTCGCTGAATGAACTCTTTTAATTGCGCGGGATCAGCGACGCACAACTGGATCTCGCGCTTGATGATGAAATAAACGGCGTCGATTGCATCCAAATCTGAAGGATCAGCGATGGCGACGCTTAATCCCCAAGGTCCGTGATCAATTGTTGGAATCACCTGATATTTGCGCGCGACATCCGCCGGAATCCATTGCAGCAACTCCGGCGTGAACTTCACTTTCGCGAGATCAATCCACTCGCAATTGAAATACGGCTCCGGTGTCACAAGTTCGCATTCAACGATCGAAATGAATCACTGGACCACCTGGCCATCCGGAATGACGACGAACCATAACTTTTCGTGGCTGTTCGGTGAGTCGAAGGACGATCGTCACGAGGCCACCGACTCCAGTGACACCGCCGCAAGCTGACAGCCACAACACGGAAACTGACGCCTCGCTGAGAAATGATGAAAGCGCAACAACCGCCGTAGCCCACGCTGCGAAGCAAGTTATCCAGCCAAACAACCGGGTTTTGGGCCGGCGCAACACCTCAACGCTCCAAGCAGCCTGACGAGTTGGAACGATGTCTCGATAGCTCATTGAGGTGAGTTACTTGCCATGTCCTTTGCCGTTCGATCGCGAAGATTGGATCTCATTCACCGCCTCTACGTGGGCGAGATCGATGATGTCGAAACCCTTTTCATAAACGGCGATTTCCCAGTCGTTCGGCTTGGGAGGGATGATGACCAGTTCGGGATGCATGACTCGCACCAAACGACCACTCGCAAGCGCGAGAGCGAAGGGTTTGAACGGC
>DATHEW010000649.1:0-4218 GCA_035318425.1 Candidatus Acidiferrum sp.
CCATTGCTCGTGAATCAAGTTCGTTGCACGCCGCGCGACCTGAACGTTCTTCGTGAGCACGCTGCCCGCGAAAACAAAGCGCACCGACTTGCCCGGAGCGAGCCGACTGGCGCACTTCACCGCTTGCTCGGCGATGCTGGCCGCGGAGTCGTCGAGAATGGCGCGCGCTGATTTGTCGCCCGCAGTGGCGGCGGTCGCGACCTCGACCGCGAGCGAAGCAATCTCGGTTTTCTTCGCCGTCACGGCCCACGCGGAGAGTTCTTCTGGCTTGTTGAACATCAAGGCGCGAAGCAAACGCTGGCCGAGTTTCGGAACGTCGCCGGCTTCGTCGTATTGCCGCAGCGTCAGTTTCATGGCGCGCAGGCCAATTTCATAAGCGCTCCCTTCGTCGCCAAGAATGTGGCCCCAACCGCCGACCTTCACGGTCTTGCCGGCGGAGTTCTTACCGAAGAAACATGAACCCGTCCCAGCGAGCGTAATGATGAGCGCGGAGTAAGGCGTGGCTTTCGATGTGCGCGCGTCGAATTCGCCAGCCGCCAGCGCTGTTTCCAAATCATCGCAGGCGTAACAGGGCGTGCGGGGCCACACCTTGGCGGCAAACTTGCGAATACGCGCGCGATCCGTTTCCAGGCGCGCGCTCGCCATGCCGATCGCGATGGCGGTGGGCGCAGGCAAAGTGGCGTGAACTTTTGCCAGCGACTTAAACAACGCGAGCAGTTGCGTGTCGCTCAGCAGACGGAGATTGCCCGGACCAGCCTCGAGTCGTTGGCGGATCGTCCCGCATTCGTAGGCAGCCACCGAACGGGTGCCACCGCAATCCATGCCAAGCCACGCCGCGACGGTGGGGGTTTTCGTTTTTTGTCCCATGAAAGTTTCGGAGTAGGGCAAACCTGCTGGTTTGCCGCGACGCCCGGCAGGGCGTCGCCCACCATGTCGGGAAGGAGTTCTGGCGTTCACATCAGTGCTTGAGCGTTTGCTTCACTTGCAGGTCAGCAATGCTCTTGTCCTTGGCGCGCGCGCGATGCGTGAACCAGCCCCAAACCGTTCCGCCGATCGAGCCAAGGCTCGCAGGCAAATGCCATAGCCAGCGCACGTCCCGATCGCGCACGAGACCGCGCAGAGTGTGATAAATCGGTCCGATGAAAGTGGCGCAATAAAGACACGCCAGCCATCCGGGCACGGGTGGCTTCTGCTTGAGCCACGAAACTTCGGTGTCTCCGCGCACGTTCATGAAGTGGACCATCGCGCGCCGGCGTTTCTGGACGAATCCCCACCACGTTTGCACGTAATAGTGATGCACGCCGCGCTCGCGGATGCGCAGCCACTCGTACTTTCCCATCTGCATTAGATGCACGGCGATGTGTGTGTCCTGGAATTGTTCCTTCGCGCGCACGGCATCGAGATCAGCGCGGCGAAACACGAAGCCATTCGCGCCGAGCGGATACGCGAGCGAATCGCCCGCAATCGTCCATCGCTCCACTTCGCCGTCACGCGCGACGAGCTTAGGATTCACGCTCATGAGCCAGCAGATCGGATCGCTGATGTGCAAGAGCGCGGTGATGTAAGCGCAAAACGAACTCATTTTGGGCGAGCGGAGGTAATTGCTTTCGACGCCAAGCGCCTGGGGATTTGCGGCCAACGCTCGCACCGCGAGTTCGATGTAATCGGGATGCGTCAGTTCGTTGTCGGCATCAACGAAGACGATGTAATCGCCCGTCGCATGCTGGAGCGCCAGACGTTTGCCCTGTTCCATGTCGCGTCCGCGATCATCCACGACGATCGCACCGAACTTCGCCGCGATCTCGCGCGTTCCGTCGTTTGACATGGCGTCCGCCAAAATGATTTCGTAGCGATCACGCGGGTAGGTTTGTTTGGCGATGGAAGCGAGGCAGTTATCCAGCAGTGCCGCCGCATTCAGCGTCGGAATGATGAAGCTCACTTTCGGCAAAGGCCCGGACATCGCGCTGGAATGTGCGAGCGGCGACAAGGCGGAGCAAGGAAAAGGAAGGTCCGGCTAGTGGGACAGCCGCCCTCGCCCGCGGAAAGACAGGCGAAGGCGCCTATCTGACTTTGACCGGCGAGGGCGCCGGTCCCGCTACTGTGTTGGCACACTCAAGACAGCGATGAAATGCAGCGAACGATCGAAAAGCCAGCACGCCGGCACCGGATACAGAGCGAGATCTTTCTTCCAGAGCGTTGCGGTGAGGCCGAGTTCCCGCACGGCCTCGTGCCATTGCGCGGGCGTCCAGTAATTGTAGGGCAGCGCAACGCCGTGGCGACCATTCCCGACACGATCCATGAAGCGCAACGTGGTGTGCGCCAATGCGCCGGTTAGATCGTGATCTTTGATTACAATGGCGTGCCGGGCGACGCGCTTTGCCTCGCGCAACAAAACTGTCGGATCGATCGTGTGATGCAACACATCGACGAACAACACCACGTCGAAGCTCCTATCTGGATAGGGAATGCTTGCCCCATCGAACGATTTAACCGGGATGGCGGTGTGCGCGCGTTGCAGCACGTCGATGCCTGAAACGGAGACGTCATTCCGTTTTGCCGCGAGCAACGCGGCGAGTTCACCATCGCCACAGCCGACGTCGAGCACCTTGGCGTTTCGCGGCAACACGGAAGCAAGATGGTCGGTCAACACCCGTACTCGGCGGCGGTGAACGTAAGAACCGTGAATAGCTTCGACGACCCTCATCGCTTCTTCGGTCGTCCGACGAAGTTCAGTTTTCCCCAGGCAACGGTCTGTACTTCCGGGTCGAAGAATTTGTGCAGAGTCGCGAGCACGAGTTCACCCTGCTGAAGCCACCGATCGTACGTCGTACGCTCGTTCTCGATCATCGTGGCAAGCGCATCCACTTTCCGGGAAAGCCATCGCGCAGCGCGTTGCTCGCAAACGAAGTGGACACAGCTCAGAAACGGCGTGAGATGCGGCTCAACCGCCACGAAGTGAGCATCGGGGCGAAGGACGCGAACGGCTTCGGCCAGCGTTTGCTCAAGATCTTCCGGCAAACTTGGCAGGTGATGAAGCCCGCCTTGAACGATCAACGCATCTCGGCTCGCATCGGGCAACGGAAGCTCGCGGCAATCCGCCACCATGATCCTGCCCGGACCGCGATACCGGCTGGCGAGGCAAGGTGAAATGTCTATTCCTTCCACGTGATCGAAGCCGAGGTTGTGCAGTGCGCGGAGTCCATTGCCGCGGCCACAGAACAATTCGACGACTTGCGCGTCACGCGACCATTTGGTTGCGCCGAGAGTGACGAGACGTTTCTGGAATTTCCGCACTTCCTGCTGCGGAGTTTCGAAGCGCAAGTAAGCCTCTTCCCAGGTGCTGGGCTGCGGAGGCACGGATTCGATCTCGATCACTTGTTGATCAGCGTAGGTCGCACTCATGACGTCAATCTGGAATTAACTATTTGCGTCGCATCCCGAGGATGCTGATGAAAAAGCTGGAGAGCCCCGTCTGGAATCCGAGAGCGAGGAGGGACGCGCCGGGCACGACGTATCGCATGGTGACGGCGTAGTTGAGCGCGCCGAAATCCGCAACTCGCCATTGGTTGATGGCCGCGAGCAGCAGCGCGCCTCCGACCACGATGGCAATACCGCTGGCTATCAAACCTTTTTCGAGATTCACCAGGTCGAAGAAGCGCTTCATCTGCGGATCTTCCGGCAGCAAGCCTTCGGTGACGGCAAATGTCTTCGCAAAGACAGCGAACAGGATCGATTGGTAGCCGCACAGCAGGAACATGCTTGCGAAGAGAAGCGTGTGCGCATCGAACGTGATCCCGCCGATCGAGGCACCGGGCAGCGCGAGTGCGTAGCCGGCCAGGCCGAGAAGAATCATCGCCGCTCCTGGAATCAGAAATAGCCAGCGCGGGCTGCACATCAGGAAGAAGCGCAGCGTACGCCATCCATCGCGAAATGTTTTGAGATGCGGCGCATGTGACTTGCGGCCGTCCTGGTGCAGCGTGATCGGCACCTCGGCGATTTTCTCTCCGAGCAAGCTCGCCTTGATGATCATCTCCGTCGCGAACTCCATGCCGCGGCAGCGTTGATCGAGACGGTGAAACATCTTTTTGCTGAAGCCGCGGAGGCCGCAATAGACATCGTGGATCGATGCCTTGAACCACAGCCGCACGAGCAGCGAGAACATCGGATTACCCAGCCAAAAGTGCAGGAACGGCATCGCTCCCGGCATGATTCGTCCGC
>DATHEW010000650.1:0-6387 GCA_035318425.1 Candidatus Acidiferrum sp.
CCTGACGCTGCACGGCGTGCTGTATGGCATTTCCCGATTCGTGAACGGCATGTGGGCCGACCGTGCGAACGCGCGCTATTTCATGGTGGCGGGCCTGCTGCTCTCCGTCGGCGCGAATGTGTTCTTCGGCTTCAGCTCGGAGGTGTTGTGGTTCGGTGTTGCCTGGATGATCAACGGCTGGGTTCAAGGCATGGGTTTTCCTCCATGCTGCCGGTTGATGACGCATTGGTTTCGTCCTGGCGAACTCGCTACCAAGATGTCGATCTGGAACACCTCGCACTCAATCGGCGCGGCTGTGGCGAGCGTGTTCTGTGGTTACATCGTTGTCTATGGCTGGCGCTGGTGTTTCTTTGGTCCAGCGATTCTTTGCACCGTCGCAGGAGTATTTTTATTCGTCATGTTGCGCGACACGCCCACTTCGGTCGGGCTCCCCGAGATCACTGTCGAAGGTGCGAAAGAAGGCGATCACGAGGACCGTACGTCCGCCAGCTACAAAGCGTTCGTGAAGAAGCAGGTCTTTCAGAACCCATTCATCTGGTACATCTCGTTCGCGAATTTCTTCGTCTATATCCTGCGGTTCGCCGTGCTCGATTGGGGCCCAACGCTGCTGAAGGAAATGAAACATTTCCCCGTCCACAAAGGCGGCTGGATGGTCGGTGCGTTCGAGGTCTCCGGCATCATCGGCATGTTGCTCGCCGGCTGGGCGACCGATCGCGTTTTCAAAGGGCGCGGTGCGCGCATGTGCGTCTTCTGTATGATCGGCGCGTGTACCTCCATGCTGCTCTTCTGGCAGTTCGGTAACACGGCGACAGTGGCAACGGTATTCCTCGCGATGGCCGGCTTTTTCATCTACGGCCCGCAGGCGCTCATTGGCATCACCGCCGCAAACCTTGCGACGAAACGCGCCGCGGCAACAGCCGCCGGATTCACCGGCTTGTTCGGCTACGCCAGCACACTCGTCTCGGGTGTCGGACTCGGGTATGTGGTTCAACACTACGGCTGGAATGTTGGCCTCGGGACGCTCCTCGCGATTGGTGCCATCGGCACATTCATGTTCATCCTAGCCTGGTCCGCCAAAGCTCACGGTTACAACCAGGCTTCCGAATGATTTCCCCGTCTCTCACTGCTCCTGCGTCTCCGGCTTTGCTTGAACGACTGCGCGAGATCACGCACGTCGCGCTCGATATGGACGGCACTATTTACAAGGGAGCCACGCTCTTTCCATGCACGCTCCCGTTTCTCGCGCAGATGCGAGAACTGGGCGTCGGCTACACATTCCTTACGAACAATCCGTCGAAGAGTTCGAGCGATTACCTCGCGCATCTCGGCAAAATGGGCGTGAGCGCAACCGTGGACCAACTCTACACATCGACGCAGGCGACAATCGATTGCCTGCGCCGCCGCTTCCCCGAGGTGAAAAGAATTTTCGCGCTCGGGACGGCGAGCATGTTGTCGCAATTTCGCGATGCCGGCTTCGGCCTCACAGCAGACGACCCGAACGATGCGCCGGACGCCGTGGTAGTGGGATTCGACATGACGCTCGCCTATCCGCGCGTGTGCCGCGCGGCGTGGTGGATTCAACAAGGCAAGCCTTTCATCGCGACGAATCCCGATCTCGTTTGCCCCACCGATCAGCCGACAGTGCTCGTGGATTGCGGCGCCATCTGCGCGATGATCGAAAAGGCGACGGGTCGCGCGCCCGACATCGTTCTCGGAAAACCGGACCCGGCAATGCTCAGCGGAATCATTGAACGCCATGGGTTGCAACCTGCGCAAATCGCGATGGTCGGTGATCGCATTTACACCGACATCCTCATGGCGCATCGCGCGCACGCGTTTGGGGTGTTGGTGCTGACCGGCGAAGCCACGCCCAAGGATGTCGAACGCGCTGAACTTCCTCCGCACCTTGTTGTTCCGAGTCTCGCGGAGTTCGGAGAACTTTTGGCGGAGGCAAAACGAGGGCGGCTGACTCGCCCATGAGCATTTCAGCAAAGCGAGACGAAACTCGATCACGCCTCTGCGAAGGGACGCTCGATGTGCTGGTAGTTGGAGGGGGAATTGTCGGGAGCGGCGTCGCGCGGGACGCCGCGATGCGCGGACTTCGCGTCGGTCTCATCGAGCAACAGGATTTTGCGGCGGGCACGAGCAGTCGATCGAGCCGCCTCCTCCACGGTGGACTGCGTTATCTCGAGCAAGGACGCGTCAAGCTGGTGCATGAAGCCAGTGTCGAAAAGAAAACCATCCACCGCATCGCGCCGCATTTGAGCCATCCGTTGGGATTTATTTTTCCGACGTACCGCGGCGAGGGACGGCCCCTCTGGCAACTGCGCGTTGGCGTAAAGATTTACGATCTCCTATGCGGTGGCCGAAACTTTCAGCCCTCGCGAGGCTTTTCACGGATCGAGACGCTTGACCTGCTGCCTCGTTTGAAATCCGAAAACCTGGCCGGCGCGGTGCGTTACTTTGATGCGCTCACCAACGATGCGCGCCTGGTTATCGATACGCTCCGCTCCGCGGAACGACACGACGCGGCTTTGCTTAATTACGCCCGATTTCACGATGCACAACGCGACGGCGCGACGTGGCGCTGCGATATCACCGATCAAGTCACAGGCGCACAACACTCGATCCGTGCTCGCACGATCGTGAACGCCACCGGCCCATGGGCCAACAAGGTGCCGCACAGCGCGGTGAAACTTCGTCTGAGTAAAGGCATTCACATCGTCATCGATCACGCACGTCTGCCCGTGCCGTCTGCGGTCGTGATCACCGAGGGAAAACGAATCCTCTTCGTGCTGCCGTGGGGTGAACGCGTGATTATCGGCACCACGGACACGGACTTTCATGGCGCTCCGGAAGATGTGGTGACGGACGCGCAGGACGTCGCTTACGTGCTGCGCGCCGTGAACGATTTTTTTCCCGAGATCGAGTTGCGCGAAACGGACATCGTCAGCACTTGGGCCGGAGTGCGTCCATTGATCGCAAACCCCGACGGTTCACCGTCTGATATTTCACGCGCGCATCAGATTCGCTGTCCGGAGCCGGGTTGGTGGGACATCGCGGGCGGCAAGTTGACGACGTATCGATTGATGGCGGAACAAGCGACTGACCAGATCGTGCAGCATCTCGGCGTTTCGGCGAAACGCTGCCGCACCGCAATTGAGCCGCTGTTGGGGCCGGAACAAAGCAGCGCGTTCAGCGGAATTCAGCCGCCCGTGCAGTCGCTCGAGGCCATTGAGCATTACGTTAGGAATGAATGGGCAATGCGACTGGACGATGTGTTACTGCGCCGTGCCGGCTGGCATTATTACAACCGCATGCCGGCATCGAACATCGAACAAGTCGCGGGCTGGATGGCTCAGGCGGCGGGTTGGTCCGCTGGAAAACAACGCTCCGAGGTCGAGTCGTGGCAGCAGGTCTTAAACGTTTCCTGAAATCACCGAGTAGCCAGCGAATAAAGTGGAAATGGTGGACGCTGCAGGTTTCGAACCTGCGACCCCTACCGTGTGAAGGTAATGCTCTACCACTGAGCTAAGCGTCCATGAAACGAAGCGGCGCAAAAGGTAATCACGGCGAAACTGAATGCAAGTTTTCGTTTCGCTGCGGCGGCAAATGCGCTCGCGAAGCGATCAACGGCCTTCGTTGATCGAGCTCGGCAGGCCGTGTTCCCAACCTTTTTGCGCATTCCACGGACGTTCGGATACATTTTCCGATTGGGTGGTGGCGCATCCGGCGAAGAGAAACGTCAGCGCGGCGCACAAGAGAACGAGAGGAAGCAATTTCATTGGAGTGAAAGCACCTGGTCACCTTCTTGAATTTCGGCAAGTGTGGTCCCGGGCATCACATTGGCGATGCAGCGGCTTTCCATCACTTCAGCGATGCGGACCTTCCCGACGAACTTGCTGGCGCGATGAACGAGCAGCACGCCGCGTTCGAGAAGTCCCTTGTCCTTGCCGATGTTGAGCACGACGAAATTCCACTTCGGATCGACGGCGACGATTTTGCCTTTGGTGCCTGCGGGTATAGGGGCGACGTATTCCTCACCGCCAGTCAGGGCGTCGTATTTGTTTTTCCACTCGTCGCGGTCTCGCGCAATGATCTTCTTCTCGTCTTCCAGGGCCACAATCGCGTCCCCGATGGACTTCAACCGATTCTGAAGCTCAACGACCTGCTCGGGTGTCAGTCCAAGCTGTGCCCATTTCGCGAGCTGCGCTTCCAGGTCCTTGCGCTTGTTCACCTCGGCACGGAGATCAGCGTCAGTTTTCTGGAGATTCGATTGAGAGGCGGCGAGTTGCTGCTTGGTGTTGTTCAGTTCTTCCTCGGTTTTCGCGAGGGTCGCCTTGGTCTGGGTCAACAGATTGGATGTGACCGCGAGCGTCTTTTCCGTCTTGTCGGCGCGGCCCTTCTCCTGGGCGCGGCCCTTGATGTTGTCATCGCGCACCTCGATGACGGTCTGAATCTGCTTACGGGCCTGCATCTGGGTCACGACGATGGTGCCAATGCCGGCCAGGATGGCGATGATTAAGCTGATTCGCAGCAACATGTCTCTACCTATACAGGGTTAAAGTGGGGCACAACGTATGCGTTGAAAAAAGCAGTGTCAACGCCGCGCTACTTCTCTTCGGCTAATTCGCGTGCTCGTTTCAACGTTCCTTCCGAGCGGCGGTCGAGTTCGTTGCTGATCGTCCAGTGATAACTCCAGACCAGATTGTTGGTCTGCGTGGAATACGGATCAACGAGCAGCAACGTCCGGTGAAAATCGTCGAGCAATTCCTTGTCTTTGAGCTCCGGCATCTCGAAGAGCAGCCGCTGATACAAGCGCGATGCCTCGTTCGTGTAGCCGCGCGCCTGAAGCAGAATGAACGCTTCACGCCGTTCGACGTGCTTCGTCTGCTTCGCCCTGACCTGGTAGATCACCATCCAACTGCAGAAAACCAGCAGTGCGAAGAACAGCAGCACGAAGCGATACTGCCGGAAGAAAAGCATGGACGATTGTGTAAGGCAGCCGCCCGTCGTCTGCAACTATCCAGTACACGAGCGGGAAATTTATTGTCGCGGCAAAGCAGCGTGCGATCTTCCGCGGCGTGAACTTGCCGTTCCATTGCGTTGCAGCGTTGTGCCTTTGCGCAATCGCGTGCGGGCAAGAGCCGGTGACAAACATCTCGACGAACGTTGTTCTTCGGTCGCTCGGCGACGGCGTATTTCAATTCGGCGGTGTGCGCCTGAACAAGCGTGAGCGGAGCGTAAGCTTCGACGCGGTGGCGAATATCGTGTCCGATCTGGCCGTCGAGTACGCGCTCGTCCACAAGATCGGGAAGACGCATGAGACGATGTTTCGCACCGACGTGCGCGCGCAGGAAATCCACGTGGCGATGCTGCTGCTCGGAGCAAAACCGGCGATGACGAACATGTTTTCGTCAGACCTGTCGGTTGCGCCTCCGGGCGATCCGGTGACGATCGAGGTTTCATGGAAAGCCCGCGGCAAACCAATCCGTCATGCGCTCGAAGATCTCGTCGTGAATCGCGAAACCGGAAAGCCGCTCAGCAAAGGAGCGTGGATTTACAACGGTTCAAATTTTTCCGAAGGCATGTTCACGGCGCAGCGAGATGGCTCGATCATCTCGATCCACATTGACCCGGATGCATTGATCAACAATCCACGCCCGGGCCGGGAGAATGACGACCTGCACATTCCGAACACATCGTTGCTTCCACCGACCGGGGCGATGGTTGAGTTTACGATTCGCCTGAATTCTGCGCCGGAAAAATCCCCATGAACCATTTTTTCAGTCACGTAGTCTATCGCATGTCATGATTATGAAACCGTTCGTTCCTGCCATTGGTTTGTTGCTGGCCATCGCGCACTGGGTTTGCGCTGCTGAAACGCTGCGACCACGTGACCCTTCGTTCCGCAATGAAGTCCAGCGCGCGATTGAGAAGGGTCTCGATTATCTGAAGACCTCGCAGAACAGCAACGGCTGGTGGTCCACGCCCGATCATCCGAGCGTCACGGCTCTGGCTCTGTCGGCGTTCATGGGTGAGCCGCAGCAACGTTATCGCAACGCGCCGAACGTGAAGAAAGGCTACGACTTCGTGCTGGGTTGTGTGAGGCCGGACGGCGGCATCTATGTGACCAACCTCGCCAACTACAACACGTCGATCACCATGATGGGGCTGCTTGCCGCGCACGAAGCGAAATACGACGCAGTGCTGCGCAACGCGCGGTCATTCGTAGCTGGCATGCAGGTGGACACGGGCGAGAAGGGGAAGGTGGATTCACCTTGGGACGGCGGCGTGGGATACAGTCATAACGAAACGCGCTCCGACATGAACAACACGCTTGTTGCATTGGAGGCGCTTTACTACAGCAAGCATCTGGCTCAGGAC
>DATHEW010000651.1:0-4639 GCA_035318425.1 Candidatus Acidiferrum sp.
GACGCGGAGCGATTCGAGGGTGAGTTTCATCGAGCCATTGCTGTGCGATTGCGGGAGCGGTAAGGGAATCCATTCGGGGAAAGGCCCTTTCACCGGATTCGGAATGCGGATCGAGGCGAGTATGGAATTGCTCTGGCCAAGGAAGTTGAACTTGAACGTCTCCTGCCGGCGCGGATGCGACCGCAGCGAGAGCCCATAGAGCACCGAATTTGAGTTGCCGCCGAAGCTGCAATAGCCGCCTTCAGACTCGTGAGCGTAACCGTCGTCACTTTGTGCCGAATATCGTTGCCAGGGCGTTTGGTTGATGCGCGCGCCGCTGGGATCAGTGATGCGCAGATAAACGGTGATACCATTCGTGCCACCGCTGCAACTGCCGGAATTCTTTGCGGGAATCCAGCGCTGCCAACGAAACGGAAGGAAACGTCGCGCCAGCTTGTGCCAGCGCCTTTCCGTGCTGAACGTGGCGCCGCCCACGCGAGTGTCGAGGAATTCCACCTGAAGGCCGTTGGGCAGCACGACCACATTCGAGTCGCGGGAGTTGAGCACCACCACTGCCACCACAATCGCGATGATCGAGCAGACAAAGATCGTGAGGGCGGTGCGCATGATTCAGTTCAATGAAAGGTTCACGCGCGATTGTCCATTCGTGGCCATCGCTTCCGGCTTGAGAATGAACAGGCGGTCCGGTGCGACCCGCTCGGTCTTTAAAAGAACGCGTTGAACCGCCTGCGCGCGCGTCTCCATGAGTTGCCGCAAATCATCGGGCTTCACGTCCGTATGCGCGAACAGCTCCGCTTCCATTTGTGCCAGCACCTCGTCGTCTGCCGACAGAGCGGGAAGAGACGCCGGGCGAGTCGCGAGACGCGGATCGGTGGAGACGAGAGCGTTCGTTGTCGCGGATCGCCGCGCCGGCTCGCGCGTCATTTGCGCTTCGGCACCTTTCCTCGTGTCCACGCGCCGTCCCGAGGCGGCCTTGGAGATGACGCCGGCCTCGTTCGTCAGCACGACAGTGCTGCGATTGAAGATTTTTTTGTAGTGATTCTTAAGCAGCCGTTCGTAATCGCGGGGTTCCAGTCGCAAGTCATCAATCGTCGCTGGTCCTTCGGCCTTTCCTGCAAGGTCGGTCATGCGCGCAGTTTTCAATTCACGCTCCAGCTTGCGCCATGCGAGCGCCGCGCGATCCAGCGAATCATCCACCGAGCCCGTGATCTCCAGGTTCAGTGCCGGACGTTCGTAGAGAGCCTTGCTGAGCTTCTCGATCTTCTCGCCTTCCTTCTCGCTGATGGCCGACGAACCGGGCGCGAACTCCAGATAGCTCAATTCCTCACCACCTCCGACCAACGCGCCGAGCAGGGAGAACGGTGATGTCGCCGCCTTCGCCAACAGATTCATCACCACCTGCCACACGATCGGCACCACGCGAAATTTCGGATCATCGAGGCGTCCTTTCACCGGCACATCGAGGGCGATGCGGCCGTTGCGATCCTTGAGCAACGCCACGCCCAGCTTCACCGGGAGCTTCGTCGCGTCAGGACTGTTGTTCTTCGTGCCCAGCGCGAGTTGATCGACATGAATGATGTTCTGCGCATCAAGCGCTTGCTGACGCACACATACTTCAACCCAACCGTCACCTTGCCTTTCGTCAGCGGATAGCCGCCAAACTTTTCCATGTAAGGCGTGAAAGCTGTGAGTTCGGTGTTGCGGTTCGAGATCACGAGATCGACGAACAGGTCGCGCACGAGCGGATTCACTTTGCCGCTGATGCGGAACGGTGCGCTCTCATTCACGCGTCCGCGAATGTCCACCTCGGCCACCGAATTCAACTGCGACGAAAGGCCGCGCACCGTTCCGCTGAATTGTTGCACGGTGAAGCGGCAATCTGGTTCCAACGACAAATCCGCGAAGCGAAGCGAGGCATTGGTCAGTGCCAGCACGTCGAGTTGAACAGGGAAGGGGAGCAACGCATTGGCCGTCCGACCGGATGCTTCCGCGATGGGCGCGGCCGCGTTCCAGGCCGCATTGGTGGACTGCTGCAGCAGGACGGCCAACGCGGTGAGTTGCTTGTTGGTGTCCACGACGACGCTGGTGATCAACTCATCACAGGCAAGTTCGCCCACCTTCACGCTCATGGGACTCAACGTGAAAGCAATTCCGCGCACCGCGACTTGTTTCCAGCGGATGAAATCCTGAAACGCAATCTGGTCCACCACGGCGACATCATCGAGCACCGCGTCGCCGGTGAATTGCGCCGCGAGTGAATTGGTTTCACGGAGCGCGACCGATGCCTTGCCGTGCGAAGAAACATTGCCGCTGGCGAACGCGAGCTTCACTCCTTGTTGTGCGACGTAAGGTTGGAACGGACGAAGATCGATCGTATCGGCGTTCACGTCCGCCGTCATCGCGAGCGGCAGCAACGATCCATCGGCTTTTAGTTTGACGGCGCCTTTTTCGGCAACGCGCGCAGACATTTCCATCGACACCGACGCGTTCGAAGCCAGTGACAATCCCTTCAGTGTGATTGCGATCTGATCCACTGCGAGATGGGCTGGCGTGGGCGGCAATTCATCGATGACCTGCAACGCGCAATCGTTGACGACAAGGTTTTCGATCAGGATGTCCCACGCCTTCGCCGCGACGGCGGGCGTCGTGTTCGTTTGTGGTGGGTTGAGAATGCTCGGCGCGCGATTCGTTGGCGGCATCGCAAGTTGAAGCAGTTCCAAAGTTCCGTCGCGCCCGCGCCGCGCGACAATCGAGCCGCCACCCACTTCCACATTGCGCACTTTTATCGTTCGCTGTTTTAGATTGGCTGACGCGCCGAGGACCGCGGCGCGAGGGATCGCCGCAAGGGCATTGGTGCTGGCCGGCGGCTCGCCGGGTGCGAACACCATGAGCCGTGAGGCAATCACGTCGGCGTTGGTGATCGCGAGTTGAACGCCGTTTGTCTTGATCGCAAATGAATACGTCGCCGCCACTGCCACCTTGCCGTCGCGCAGATCGAGTTGTGTGAACTCGCGCAGATACGTGCCGTACTTCTTGAGATCAATCCCGCCGAGTTCGAACTTGCCGGATGACGCCGGAGGAACGGCCGCGATTTTGCCCGCCCATTTGAAATACTCGCCCTCACCGGTGCTGGCGGTGAACGCGTAAGGCCCATCAATGCGCGGACGCGTGGTGAAATTCGTGAGCCGCACATCGATGGGCGCGAATGTGGTGTGGAACGGATCGGCGCGATAAAAGTCCGCGACGGAGAAAGTACCGTTCGTGATCGCGAGAGATTTTACGAGCACGCGCGGAGGAGATTTCGGCGCGACATTCGTCGTTTTGTTCGTCAGCAGGTTGGCAAAATTGAATTGTCCGTTGGTGAGCACGGCAGCGTAGCCGAATGGCGACCCGAGCCGCACTTCCTTGAACGTGAGCGCCCAGTTGAACAGCGAGACTGGCGCTTCAAAGTTCGCGTAGAAATTGCTGAACGACGCGAACGTCGAGCCGTCTGCTTCGGTCAGCGCCAGGCCGCGAATGCTGAGCGAGAGCGCGAGCGGATTCATTCGCACTGAAGCCACGGTCACGGTGCGCTGAGTGAGCGCTGGCAGTTGCTTGCGCAATTGCCATTTGAGGATCGCGGGCAAGATGAAGAACCCGACCACCAAGTACACGAGAACGGCTGCCGCCAATCGTGTCAGCCATGTTCGGCGGCGTTCCGGCAATTGCGACCAGCGACGTTGAGCGGAGTGAACCACAGCGAAACGTTGCCGAATCAATGCCGTGTTGGAAAGAGGCGACTCGAAAAGGAAGGAGTCTCGCGAAGAGGACGAAGGGAGCGAAGGAGGGAAGAGCAGTTTGGTATCACGTCCTTCTATAGTTTTCTTCGTCTCTTAGCGGCCTTCGCGAGACTCCTCTTTCCTTAGAGCCTGTCATGAACTTGATGCGAGAAATGTCTGTACAATGTAAATACGTCGGGGCATTACGCTTGGGATGGCGACGGCGCGAAAAAGCATATCCGAGTGATGTCAGCGATTAGAAATCCGCTTCCGGCTTCAAGGCCGGTAAAGCCGAAGCGCGTCCACCTCGAAGCCGAAGTCAAAGCGCGCCTTCAAGATCAACCCCGCCCCAAAGCCCTTGAGGTTTCTTCGATTTTGAGGAGAGGGCTTCCGTCCGGCGGCTCATGCCAGCCGATAGACAGAGTGAGGAAGACCAAATTCTTGCCAAGATCAAGCAAGGCGAAACCGCCGAACATTTCGAAACGATCCGACAAACGAAGAGTGGCCAGTTGATTCACATGTCGGTCACCGTTTCCCCCATCAGGGTGGCCGACGGGCTCGTCATTGGTTACTCGAGCGTGGCGCGCGACATCAGTGAAAACAAAGCAGCGGAGAAGAAAATCCGCCAACTCAACCTCGGCCTCGAACGACGCGTGATGGAACGCACCGCCGAACTACAAGCCGCCAACGAGGATCTCGAAGCGTTCAGTTACTCCGCTGCCCATGATCTGCGCGCGCCACTTCGCGCCATTGGCGGATTCGTGAACCTGTTGGAAAGCGAATTTGCGAACACACTTTCCCACGCTGGCCTCGAATATTTAACCGTCATTTCGAAGTCGACCGAACGAATGGGAAAGTTGATCGATGATCTGCTGGCGTTC
>DATHEW010000652.1:0-2445 GCA_035318425.1 Candidatus Acidiferrum sp.
CACACCATGATGCCTCCTTCACGCACCCGTGCTTCTAACGCTCAATCCACCACTTCGTACACGGTGTCCCCGAGCACGAACTGCACGTTGCGGGCAACCGCCAGCCACGACTTCGCGTTCGTGTTGGTTTTTGCGAGAGAGAAGTATTCGTCTGACCCGAACTGCACGCGCACACGTTTGGCCTGTTGCTGCGATTGCACTTGCGAATCGATCCATTGCGAACCGTTCTGAAAGAAGTTTCGCCCCGCCACGAAACGGTTCTGCTGTTGGTACGAAGCCGCTTCCTTCTTCCGCTCTTCAGCGGGACCGGGGTTAGCGACGACACTGCGGGCGACGCCGCTTCCGGCTCCTGGGGTTGGCGTTGCCGGACTCATCGCGCCACGCAATGCTTCGTAGTTGCCGGCATTGATCGAGCTCTGTGGCGAGTCCGCCTGCTTCAACGCCTGGAAAGATCGCGCACCTGCCACCGCAGCATCGCCCGAGTTGTCCTGGTTCAGCCGTGTGTACATCGAGACCTCGCGACGCGCCCGAACCCCGTCCGCCGGCGCGATGGATTGCATCGAGAGTGGAACATCACGGCGCCTCTCGTCCTCCTGAATCAAGTAAGCGGTGTAAGGCGTAACGATGCCGTACTGGCGCGCCAGGTCCGTTACTTCCTCCTTCAACTCTTTGCTTTCACCATTCAGTCGAATTTCATCGAGGAGATATCCGACGCGGCGCGTGGCCCACAGGCGCGGAATGAAATCGTTCTCTTCCGATTCGCCGGCGAACTTCACGTCATACGCGAACTTCTTCGCGTCGCCATTCACGCTCCCATCGATCTGGATTGCGCCGTCACCTTTGCCTGAGTAGCGGCCGACCACGATCAGTTGTTCGCCCTTGAACAGGTCGGGCAGAGGAGCGGGATACGTTTTCGTCGCGCGAATGTCGTCGGAGAACTTCAGCTTCGGATTCGCGAGCACCGGCTCTTTGATCTTCGTGAAGAAGCTCGACACCTTCACCTCGATGTCTTCCTCGGGCAGCACGTATTGGCTGAACGATTTCGTCGCGTCCGCAATCTTGTCGAGCAAATGCGTGTTCACGTCAGTGCCGATGCCGAAGGAGAAAATACGCGTGAGGCTCGTCTTCGACTTCGTCGCGTTCTCCACGATGTGATGTTCGTCAATGTCGCCCACGGTTGGACGTCCATCAGTGAGGAACACGATGACGAACGGACGAGAACCGCGGTCGGGTCTCAACGCGACAGCCTTTTTCAAAGCATCATCGATCGCGGTCCCGCCGATGGGTTTCAATGCCTCAATGAACTTCTGCGCCTGTGAACGGTTCGACTTGGTCGCGTCACGTAGTTCACTGAACAGCGGCTCCACTTCGGTCGAGAAGCGCAGCACCTCGAAGTGATCAGTGTCGTTCAGGTTCTCCACGCAAAACGCGAGCGCCTTCTTCGCCTGCTCAAGTTTCGCGCCCGCCATCGAACCGGAAGTGTCGAGCACGAACACGACGTCTTTCGGATTCACCTTCGTGCTTTTCGATTCCACTCCCGGCGACGCGAGCAACAGGAAATAGCCGTCCTCACCCGCGACCTTATGCGTCAGCAAACTGACGCCGAGATCGCTGTCGTCCTGTGTGTAGAAAAGCTGGAAGTCTGAATCCGACTTCACGTTGCTCTCTTCGAATCCCACCGTCGCGCGATGCGATCCATCCCGCTTCACGTCCACTTTGTGCGTGGGCGAATAGATCGACTTCAACGAGCGCTTGCTGTCGATCTCCAGCTTCACACTCACGTTGCGCATGGGCTTGGCCGAAAACCTTTCCGTGTTCAGCGGCAGCGCGAAGCTCACGAGTCCCGCGTCGGACTTGAGCAATTGCGAGTAAGTCAGCGTGATCTTCTTCCGCTCGTGCGGTTCGATCGGAAAGATGCGAACCCGGAACATGTCGCGTCCCTCATACTCCAGGAGCGCGGGGTCGCGTTGCCGTCGCACGATGTCTTCGTAGATCCGCCGCGCCTTCTCCGCCGTGAGCAACTCTGCCTCGACCGGCTTGCCATCGATGTTCATCGTGAACTTGTCGATCTGCGCGCCCTTCGGAACCGGGAACAGGAACGTGCCTTCGAGCCGTAGCGAATTGGGATTGTAGAATTCCTGCTCCACTTTGGTTGTGGCGAACTGATCTTTAATCTTCACGTCCGCCTTCGTGAACGACATTTCGATGGGCTCGAATCGCGGCTCAGGCGGGCGAGGGCGCGGGGGAATGATGCGGCGCTTAGACGGCGAACCGCGCCAAAACTCCTCGTCACCCACGATGATCAACCCGGCCGCGCGCGAATTCAGCATCGCAGCCGCCAGGAACAGAACCGCCCACGCTCGTTTCATGTGACGTTGGACGGAATGCGCGCGAATGTGCTCCCGCGCGACTCTAGCACTGGCGGCTAGATTTATTTCCTCATTA
>DATHEW010000653.1:0-5094 GCA_035318425.1 Candidatus Acidiferrum sp.
GCGTAGGCGTGGATGCTGATGGCCGTGATGTCCAACTCCCCGTGAGTGGCGCGCTCGTTGAGTGTCTGAATATCCTGGAGAATGTGTTCGAAGCCAAAGCCGTGCGTCGGAATCAATTCCTCCGCCAGTGCGAAAAACATAAAGGCATCGTCTGGATCAGGCGAGTGGCCGAGGGTGAGCGTGCGTTGTTGCATTCGCGCCGGACGTTAAAAGCTGACGGGGTGGAACTCACGAAATTTTCCGATACTTACTCGTAGCTGATCGGCGGTGGTGGATAGAGGCGTGTTAAAGCGTTTGTCGCTGCTACGCGCACGCTCCGTGCGCGGTCGGCAAAAGCAGTGCGGACGAAATGCTCCGCGTTCGTGTTTCGCGTGAAATGTCCGAGGCTGGCAACAGCCACGTTGCGCAGCTTTTCGTCAGGATCGTTTAAACAAAGGCCGAGCGCCGGAATCGTCACGTCTGGCAGTTTACCAATCCACCCCAGCGCCTCTGCCGCATGCCCCCGCATTGGCATGGAACCATGCAGCAGATTGCTGACGAGCAGAGTCACCACAGGCGTCGGGTTGGAAGACAGCCCGCTGCTGTAGTTAAGCGACAATACAGAACGGGCTTCGGAACGGAGCTTCGGATTCCCGTTCGTCATGGTGTGAAACATCACGAGGGTTCCGGGCGCTTCCACGCGGCAGAGAACCAGCCATATCTCATTTCGTTCATCTGGTGTTTTCGCCTGATGCAGAAGTTTCTCAAGATGCGGGACGGCGAGCAACGCATGGGTCCGCAAGATCATGCAAGCCCTCACCGCTCGTCTATTCCTGTGCGTTGCTGGCATCGTATAAGACCATCGCCATCCTTGTCGCCGGACGAACTGCCGCCACCAGATTTCCAACGACGAATCGTGCGCCCGCAGTTCTTCGATGACGAACGGCGTCGCTTTGCTGCCCATCGCGGTAATCGCGACATTGGCAGTCCTCGGGTCGGAATCCAAACGCGCGAGCCAATGACTGAGCGGTTTTCCCTCGAAAGCAGGTTCCTCCTCGCGCGACATGATGAAGAAAGCGACGATGGCGCACGCGATCACAATGCCTCCGAGCGCGGCAAATCGAATCCCTTTCATGCGTCGCTTGTTCCAACAACGTCTCTGGCACGCTTCGCTAGCCATGAGTCAGCAAGCATTCTACTGATTACTGCTTCACTGATTACTTCCCAAAAATCACTTCACCCCACCCGCCAGCACGGTCTGAAAATGCGGCGGCTGTTCCTCGTGCGCCACGACGCTGACTTCGATGCGTTTGAAACCCGCGTCTTCGAGCCAGCGTTGCAAGTCCGCTTCGGGAAAACCCAGCCAGCGATCTCCGTAGAGCTCGTGCGCCTGATCGAATTTATGCTGAAGCAAATCGAGGATCATGACCTGTCCGCCAGGCGCGAGCAGTCGATGCACGGCACGAATCGCTTCGTCCGGTTTCTCCGCGTGATGCAACGCCTGGCTGAGGATGGCGAGATCCACACTGTTTGGTTCGATGGGCGGGTTCTCCAGGTTGCCCAGACGAAATTCCAAATTCTTCAGCCCGTTCTTCTTCGCCTTGCGCGCGCCGAACTCAACCATCTTCTCGGAGTTATCGACGGCGATGACGCGCTTGCAACGGCGCGCAAGCAATTCACTCAGCAAGCCTTCACCTGATCCCAGATCAGCAACGACGAGCGGCGGAATGATGCGAAGCAACAAATGCCCGAACGCCTGCCACGAACGCCCTGGCCCGTAACTGCGATCGAACCGGCCGGCGACCTGGTTGAAGTACACCTGGTCCTGCTGCTTTCGCCGCGCGAGGATGCGCCGCAAGTTCACCTCGTCCCCTTCCCGCTCGCGAAGTTCCTTCGCACCCGCGGCGGCAAGGCTGATGAAGTCGCGCGCGGTTTTGTTCGCGCCATCGTTTACTTTGTAAAACGTGCGCTTGCCTTCACGGCGCGAGCGCAGGAGGTCGGAGTCCTGCAACAGCTTCAAATGCGTCGAGATGCGCGACTGGCCCATCTTCGTGATTTCCTGGAGCTCGTTGACGGACAGCTCTTCGCGTTCGAGCAACGCCATGATCCGCAAACGGGTCGGGTCAGCGAGGGCGCGCAATGATTTCAGCGTGGATGACATGAAAGCGCAGAGAGGATTACGCGCCCGAGGGTGACAGGAAAAGAGCAAAGGCAAAAGGCGAGGCGGCAGAAGAGACCGAGGGGCCGGCCACTAATCGCGTTCAGAAGCTCTGGTCGCTCGGCGGAAACCTTTTTGCTTGGTTCACTCCATGTTTGCAGTTGAACTCCATCTCGTCATGGACCCGGTTCGTCGCTCAGTGATCGACGTCGGCACCAATTCCGTGAAGTTGTTGGTTGCCGATGTTCAAGGCCACGTCGTCGCGCCTGTGTTCGAGGACAGCGAACAGACGCGCCTCGGCCGCGGCTTTTACGAAGGCCACTTACTTCAAAGCGATTCCATTATCCATACCGCGAACGCCGTGGCGCAATACGCCGAAATCGCGCGCATCAAAGATTCCACCGGCATCCGGGTCATTGCCACCAGCGCTGCTCGCGACGCGGTAAACCAACAGGAACTTCTCGACGCCATCCAGCGCGCGTCGGGTCTGGCAGTCGAGGTGATCTCAGGCAAGCAGGAAGCCGAATGGGTTTATCGCGGCGTCCGATCTGATCCTCGCGTGGTGGGACAACGGTTGCTGATCCTCGACGTGGGCGGCGGCAGCAGTGAGTTCATCGTAGGGCAAGATGAGGAGCCTGAGTTCACCCAAAGTTTCCCCATTGGCAGCGTGCGATTCCTTGAATTGCTGAAACCATCCGATCCGCCGAATGCTGCCGAGTTGGCGCACTGCCGTGAATTCATCGCCAACATTTTCACGGAAACAATCCTGCCACGCGTCGAGCCGATCCTGGAGCGCGCGCGCAGCGGGACACTGGTGATCGGCACGGGCGGAGCCGCGAGCATCCTCGCGCGGATGGAATACGCGCTCGACAAATATTCACGCAGCAAAATCGACGGCGCGCAAATCAGTCTCACGTCGATCCATGAATGGATGCAAAGACTCTGGTCGTTGCCGTTGAACGAACGCAAAAAGATCGTCGGCCTGCCGAAGAAACGCGCGGATGTGATCCTGACCGGAATGGCAATCTACGAAGCGGTGCTGCAACAGTTCGGCTTCCCCGTCTTGCAAGCCAGCACACGCGGACTCCGATTCGCCGCGGTGATGCAACCTGAGCCGGAAGCCGCAGGACGGAGCGCGGAGCGTTGAGTCGGCGAGTTTGCTCTTTTACTTTCACCAGCCACGCCGCGCGGACAAAACTGTCCGCGCCAAGATGAGATACTGTCCTTCGCTACAGCGCTTGGTTAGCCCTCCAACCACTTCGGAAGTGGAGCAATGACTCAAGAAACTTTCTTGTCATCCGGCGTTCTTTGGCTTCGATCAAGCGTGGCGGGCGGCCGGCAGTGTACCCCGGCCAGCCAATGGTGTTTATGTAGAACCCGTGGGTTAGCTTGGGGCCGCAGCCGCCGTGCAAGTCACTGGTGAGGACGCCGCGCGCGAGTTTGCTCGTTCGCAGCACGTTCATCCCGTTCAGGAGTTTGCTCACTTGCTTCATTCGACGCTGCGGGCCGGCTCGCCCGCCACTCGTGTTGAACACTTAACCCAAGGAATGCTATGGCCCCGCGCTACAAAAGCAATTCGCGAAAATCCAAATCCTCCACTCATCCTGCCCCGCCCATGCTCCATCCCCACGCCGCCGGCATCGACGTGGGCGCCCGGGAAGTGTACGTCGCCGTGCCGCCCGGCTCCTGCACCGACACCGTCCGCGCCTTCCCCACCTTCACCCAGGACCTGCTCGCCTTGCGCGACTGGCTCATCGAGTGCCGCGTCACCACCATCGCCATGGAGTCCACCGGCGTTTACTGGATCCCGGATCCCGCTCTTCCAGATCCTCGAAGCCGCCGGGTTTCAAGTGGTGCTCGTCAACGCGCGCCACGCCAAGAACCTCCCCGGCCGCAAGACCGACGTGCAGGACTGCCAATGGCTCCAATACCTTCACTCCGTGGGTCTATTACGCGGCAGCTTCCGCCCCGAGAGCCAGGTCTGCGCCGTGCGCACCATCCTGCGCCACCGCGACAGCCTCGTCCACGGCGCCGCCCGCTGCGTGAACCACCTCCACAAGGCCCTTACCCAGATGAACATCCAACTCCAGCACGTCATCAGCGACCTTACCGGCGTCACCGGCCTGGCCATATTGCAAGCCATCCTCGCCGGTGAACGCGACGCGCAAAAGCTGGCCGCGCTCAAGGACCACCGCATCAAAGCCAGCCGCGACACCATCGCCAAAAGCCTGCACGGCGACTGGCGCCCCGAACACCTCTTCACGTTGGCCCAGGCCTATGACCTCTGGCAAACCCATCAAGACCTCATCACCGCGTGCGACCAACAAATCGCTGCTATGCTCGCCCAGTTCGACACCCGCGCCGAGAAAGACGCCGCCCTGGCTCCCGTCAAAACCAGCCATAAGAAACCCCAGCGCAACGAACCACAGTTCCTGCCCCGCCAGGAATGCCTGCGCGTACTTGGCGTGGACCTGACCGCGGTGCCCGGGTTCCAAACACCGACTGTGCTCGTGTTCCTGTGCGAACTGGGTCCCGAGTTCGCCGAGAAGTTCAAGACAGCCAAACACTTCGGAAGCTGGCTGGGATTATGTCCCGACAACCGCATCACCGGCGGCCGGATCCTGAGCGCAAAAACGCGCGACGTAAAAAGCCGCGTCGCCACCGCCCTGCGGATGGCCGCCCAAAGCCTCTCCCGCGCCCAGAACTACTTTGGCGATGTCTATCGCCGCTGGAAGGCCCGCCTGGGCGGCCCCAAAGCCATCACCGCCATGGCGCACAAACTGGCCCGCGTACTCTGGCACCTGCTCAAATACAAACAGCCCTTCGACTGGAAAGCGTTTGAGAAAGAAGAACAGAAGATGAAAAGAAAGAAGCTGGCCCGCCTGCAAAACCTCGCCGCCTCCATGAACTACCAACTCACACCACTATCGTGACTTATGAAGTTAGTTTCTCAGGAG
>DATHEW010000654.1:0-3577 GCA_035318425.1 Candidatus Acidiferrum sp.
ACGAGGCCATCATTTCCGCATTCGCGAGTGGGTTGGGCGCGGCGATGTTTACGGGTCCGCTCAGTTCCTCGTGCGTCAGGACCCATTCGACAGCGCGGCAAAAATCTTCCTCGTGAATCCACGAAACGTATTGGTGTCCACTGCCCATGCGACCGCCAAGTCCGAGCTTTGCGAGCCGTCGCATGACTTGAAAAACCCCACCCCGCACGGTGCCAAACACTATCGTGGCGCGCAGCGCGACCTTGCGCGTCTGTGGCACGAGTGCGTCAGTCAGTGCTTTTTCCCACGCCCGACCCACGCTCACTGAGAATGCGTCCTTGGCATCGATCGTCGCGCCGAATGCGGTGCTCGTTTCGTCATGCGCAGGGCCGAACGTGTGCTGATAAAGCGTGGCAGTGCTCGCATTAAGCCACGTGCGCGGCGGTTGCGAGCAGCGAGCGATGGCTTCGCCGACGACGCGTGTGGAGTCCACGCGCGAGTCCATGATCGCGCGCCGGTTCTTCGCGGTGTAACGGCAGTTCACCGAACGACCAGTGAGATTGATCACAGCTTCAGCACCGTCCAGCGTATCCACCCAGGGACCGACGGTCTTCGCATCCCACTGCATTTCTCGAAAGCGCGCCTTGGAATCCGACGAGCGTGATAGGATCACCGGCTCCCACCCAAGCGGCTGCAAGAACGTCGCGATGCGTTGACCAAGAAATCCGCTGCCGCCGCCAAGAATGATGCGTCGCGTGCTCATGCCAGGTTCATTCTGGGGTCGCACCGCTTCCGAACATCGAAGGACTCACTTTTCCTCCGCGGAAGCAGCCACAACATCAACGCGAACATGAATCCAAACTCGGCGAGCCAATCCTCCTGGCGATGACGTGGCTTTGGTGCGGTCGCCGCACGCGGCACGCGTTGGTGAAACCCCTCGCATCGCCACCGACGAAAGATCAGAGACGTGGTCATACGCGCCTCATTTCATGCCGACCCATTTCGACACTTTGCCACCCAACTTCACGAACTTAATGACGGCTGGGGTTGGCAGCGCGTCGATCTGGTCGTACCAGGTTCCCATCGTTTGAAAGAAGTCGCGCATGGCGGTAATGCGCTCACGAGTCGCGGCGTCCTTCTCCTTGCCCGCGGCTTCCGCGCACTCGGTCAGCACCTTGATGGTCGGATCGATCTCTCGCCGTTTCCGTTCGTCCAGGACCTGACGAAACATTTCCCAGACCTCTTTCATGGACTCGAAGTGGTCGCGGCGATCGCCGGGAAGGTGGACGATTTTGACGATCCCCCAGTTCTGCAACTCCCGCAGGCTATTGCTCACATTTGAGCGTGCCACGCCAAGCCGATCACAAATCGTTTCGGCGTTTAAGGGCTCGGGCGAGAGATAAAGCAGCGCGTGAATCTGGGCCATCGTGCGGTTGATGCCCCAGCGCACGCCCATCTCACCCCAGTGAAGAATGAACCGTTGCTGGATCGGCGTGATGTCTTTCATATCCTTGTTTTCTGTTAGGACAGAAATATCAGACTAAACGGGGCTGTCAACGTTGAATTCGTGCAGAAGTGGATTGAGAGCGCCAAGCGACTCTGGCAGTCTCCGGGCCAATGGAACCCAGCTACACGATCCTTGGCGGCGACGGCAAACAATACGGCCCCATCTCGGCGGAAGAGTTTCGCGCGTGGGTGCAGCAAGGCCGAGTGAATGGGGACACGCAGGTGCTGCGAAGCGGCGCGCAGGCGTGGGCGATTGCATCGTCGGTGCCTGAATTTGGTGTAGCGCCGGCGGTCGCCGTGGCAGCACCAGAGATTCTGCCGCATGGGACTGTTGCGGCTGCTGATCCCGTACTGCGCCAGCAGATAAAGAATGGATCGAGTTGGTTTTACTGGATTGGCGCGCTCTCGCTCATCAACTCGATCTCCGCCATTTCGGGATCGGACTGGCGATTCTTCATCGGACTCGGCACGACGCAGTTCATAGACGGGGTGCTCGGTGGCACAGGTGCGACGGGCAAAATTATCGCGCTGGTGCTTGATTTTATTGCTGCCGGGCTGCTGATCCTCTTCGGCGTGCTGGGCGGCAAAGGGCACGCGTGGGCAATGCTCGTGGGCGGGATTCTGATCGGTCTGGATGGGATATTGGTGGCATATGCCGCCGTTGCGGGGGGCGGAGGTTCCCTGTGGATCAGCTTTGCGTTCCACGCCTGGGCGGTCTTCGTCATCTGGCGCGGATTCATGGCGGCGCGCGCGCTGAAGCCTTAAGCAAAACGTTTTACTGAGCGACAGTCGCGAGCCCGACGCGACATCAAAAGTGAAGTTCACCGGCTCGGCGGTGCCGCCCGAAATCAAAATTTCCTGCGTCAGCTCGCCAGCCTTGGGATGCACTGCGGCGAGCGTGTATCGGCCGGGTGCCAGTTCCAGCGGAAGCGCGAAATTTCCGTTTTGGTCCGTTACCGCGAACCACTGATGTTCCACGACGCCGACGAATGCGAACATCCACGGGTGCAGGTCACACTTGAAACGGACGAGCACTTCCGGCTTTTCGAAGGTCAACGTGGTGACAACGCCTTGCTTCGGCTGGCCAATGTTTCGCTCACGATTGATTTGCGGCACGATGTGAACGTTGTGCAGCATCACGTCCGAGTTGCGCACCGCGAATACTTCTCCGGTCTGCACTCCCATCACGGACCGTTTACGTGAAGTCCGTGGACGCGAATTCATGAGGCCAGGTCAGACGCATCCAATCCGGCGGGAATGTCCAACTGACCTTTACCGGTTTGAAGCGATGCGACCAAACAAACCCGAAGAGCCGGATACGGGAAATCCGTCGTCCGCTTCGATGAGGGCCGAAGTGGAAAAGGCGGCAATACAACTACGGTCAGTTCAATCCGCCTCTCTCCACTTTGCCTCCTCTACTTCGGTCTTTCCCCCTCTGTGTCTCTGTGGTTCGAATAGGTCGGCGTGAAAGCGCTCAGGCAAATTTCAAATACCTTTGGTTAGCGTCTCGATCCTGGAGTTTGGAATTCTTCAGCACTCAAACATCGAGATGCCCCCATGTCCCCGACTCCTGCTTCCACAAAATGGCCGCGATTCCTTGCTTCTAAATGGATGGTGGAGAAAATCGGCGTGAAAGATTTTCCGTTCACGAGCGAACTCAGGCTCGGATTGAAATATGGACGTGGGTTTTTCTCGTTGTGTGGCCGCATCGGTCGTGGACGCCTCTGGCAGTCCCATGCGCCAGGGGCGTTGAATTTCTGGCAAACACTTAACAGCTTATGAATCTCAAGCTTCGATTGTCTCTCTTCGCCTTCGCCATTCTCTCTGCGCTCGTCTCGATCCAGTCCCACGCGGCAGATCTCGTGTGGACGAATGCGGGCAGCGGAAACTGGAGCAGCGCCTTCAATTGGAGTCCGAATCAGGCGCCGGGAGCCGGCGACAACGCGTTCATCACCAATAACGGCAGCTACACTGTCACGGTCAGCGCCGATGCAAGCGTCAACACGGTGACAGTGGGCGGGAGCAGCGGGACGCAAACGATCGCTTTGAGCGGCGCGATTTTCACCATCGTTGGAGCGAGTACCATCGGAAC
>DATHEW010000655.1:0-9724 GCA_035318425.1 Candidatus Acidiferrum sp.
CGTTTGTGCCGCGCCAAAAGCTGTGAGATGGATCTGCGCATTCGATTGCGTGGTGACACGACGAGTGCGAGCGTTCGCGCATGAAGGAGGAGATTCAAAGCAGCGATTGGAAAGTGTTGTGCGAGCGGCTGAACGCATTCGAGCGCGGCCAGCTCGTCACAGCGCAAATCGTCGAGCACGACGGAACGCGACGCGAGATCGGGAGCGCGTTGTTGTTGGAGAGCATTGAGTTCAAGCGATTGAACGGGTGCAACGACGCCGTCGTGGTTCGTGCGATGGATGGCTTCGAGCACACGGCCATCGAGCCGATCCATATTCGCCTGGTGAAAAATCCGAGCGGAGGTTTCAACCCCGTGGAAATCGACGCGGAGGGTGGCTCAGTGCTCCTGCACTTCAAGCCCGCGTTGACGCCGGCGGTGCTGGAAGGGCTGAACCGCGTGGGTTGGGCGGGCGCGGCGCGCTGAGCACTTTCTCCGTAATCGCAGCCCGGAGAAAACCAAGGCTCTTTAAGGGGCCGGACCCGCGCGATCGTTTCGTAGTTTTACGAACAAAAAGTGTCCGTAGAATGTAACTCACGTCTTGCGTCCACAGTCATTGTGGGTCACGATCCAAAAACCAAACGTCATGAAAAAACTAGCTTCACTTCTCATTCTCGCCGGTGCGCTCGGCCTGAGTTCTATTGTTCAGGCGCAAATTCTAGTCGGTCCAACCGGTGTCGGGCCGATTACTTTCGGCACTACGCCGACTCTTCCGATTACGGAATGGTCAACAAGGAACGGGGGAATCGCCGGAACCGGTAACGGCACTTACACCGACGCGAACAGCGTGGAAGCTGGCATCCAAACCATTTCCTCGACCTTTCCGAACTTCGCGCTGCCGGTTGACAACGACCACGGTGCCGCTGCGCCAGCGCGCCATAACGCCACTGCGGGTTATCTCTACACGCAAACGACCGGCGCAGACGCCACTGTTCTGATGGCCACGTTGCGCAATGACACGCCCGATCCTCTGAGCCACATCACGGTCTCTTATGATTTTGGGGTGGTCACGCCTGGCGCGAGCGAGAGTTCTCCGGGGCTCGTGGCGCTCTTCAGCACCAATGGTCAAGCCGGCAGTTGGGTTCGTATACCGGAGTTCACCGGGGTTAATGCCTCCGGCCCAGTGAGTGCGACGATCTTTCTCGGAGTTTGGGTGCCTTCAACCGACATCTACGTTATTTGGGCTGACGATAATGCCGCGAGCGGCACAGACGGTACATTCTCGATCGACAATTTCGCGGTTTCGAATCCTGTGATCACGAACGCGATCGTTCCGTTGCAGGTCACCCTTACCGCGCCCACGAACAACGCCCTTTTCGCTGGTCCACTGAATGTGACGATAAGCGCCAACGCGGTCGGCACCACGCCTGCAACGAGTGTCTCTTTCTACACCAACGGCATTTTGGCGGCGACGGATACGAGTTCTCCTTTCTCCGTTTCCGTGTTGATGCCGATTGGCACGCACACGATTTACGCCGAAGCGGCCAACGCGAGTGAGACTGCTACCAGCGCCACGCGAACCATCGAGATACGCGACGCGTTCATGCACTTTGTTTCCGACCCAATTCAGGAAAACTTCGACAGCATGGGAACGGCGGGAACGCTTACGCCTTTGGGCTGGTCCGCTGGCTTCGGAGAGTACACCGCCTCGACCCCCAACGATACGCTGGTGGTGAGCGTGGGTAATGGAGGCGCACCGACGCCAGCCGCTGCTTGGAATTATGGTACGACAGGCGATCCAGATCGTGCGTTGGGAACCGCACCCACAGGCACTGGCTCTCCGGCTGGAGACCGCAGCATTGTGGTGAAAATCAAAAACGATAGCGGTGGCAGCATCACCGCGATTGATTTCTTCTACACTGGTGAGCTCTGGCGCACATACACCAATGGTCAGTTTGGTTTCACCAACCAGATCAGCCTCGACCAGGGCCAAACCTGGATTAACACGGGGACTGACTTCAACTTCCTCCAGCCGACTCCGATCGCTGATCCTCCGGGCAGCGTTCCCCCGGCGGCCGTCAATGGCAACGCCGTTGAAAACCAAATCGGCATCTTCCCTCCCACTTTTGATTTGTCGGCCACCCCTGTGCCGCCCAATGGCACGATCTTCATCCGTTGGTTCGATCGAAATGAAGGTGGCACCGACGGTGCAGTGGCGATCGATGACTTCATATTCAGCGCCACCGTTCAGGCGTTCACACCCTCGGTCATTATATCGAGCCCGATAAATGGCAGCTCTCATCCGTTTGGAGCCCCGCTCACCCTTACCGCCGCTACTGTCATGGCCAATCCGGTGACCAACGTGACTTTCTACCTCGATAACCTTTCCACGGTGATTGGTATCGATACGAACGCGCCGTTCACCGTCACCGCGAGCAACTTGACCCTTGGCAGTCACACGCTTTTCGTAACGGCGCAGGACAACACCGGTCTGAAAATTACGAACGCGGACACGTTCACAATCACGGTTGCTGCGAATGTTGCCCCCAGCGTCACGATCACGAATCCTGTGCCACCATTTGCTGAGATGCTGGTCGGAGCCAATGTGACGGTCGGCGCCGACGCGACGGATTCAGATGGTGCAGTGTTGGGCGTGGAGTTCTACGTCAATGGCGTGCGTCGTGGTACGAATGACGTCACCATCGCTTACTCCATGGAAATCGGAAACCTAACGGCTGGCGTGAACCTGATTAGCGCGGTGGCGATCGACACATCGGGTGGTCGCGGAACCAATTCCATCTCCATCACGGTCACTAATCCACCCGGTGTCACGGCCCTCGTGCCGAACGGATCGGATTGGAAATACTGGGACACTGGCACCGATCCGGGAGCAACCTGGACCGACTTTAATTACAACGACAGCGCGTGGCTTACAGGCTTTGCTGAACTCGGTTTCGGTGATGCAAATGCCCGGCCCGAAGTGACGACGATCCAAGGTGGTCCCGATGCAAATCATTTCGCGACGATGTACTTCCGCAAGAAGTTCAACGTTGCGAACCCGGGATCCATCCCCACGCTGACTCTCCGTATCATGAAGGATGATCATGCCATCGTTTATCTGAACGGAACGAAGATCTTCAGCGATATGACGAACACGATCATCACGTTCCAGACTTTCGAAGAACCTGCCGTAACAGGTGACGGCGCCATCTACGAAGTGACAAACAATATTCCCGGTTCACTGCTGCAAGCTCAGAACATTCTTGCCGTAGAAGTTCACCAAAATATCGCTAGCTCAACTGACGCCAGCTTCGACCTGATGCTGTTTGCCGATAGCGGCACATCGACCGGCCCGCGTCTGACGATTGCTCGCACGAGCGACACCCAGGCGACCATCAGTTGGGGAGCCGACGCGGCGGGCTACACCCTTTACGGCGGCGCCACGGTGCCGTTCTCTCTCGCCACGTGGAATCCGATCGGCGGCGCCATCACGGGAGCTGGATCAACCGTCGTGTCAACGACTGCTGTTCAGTTCTTCGTGCTGCGCAATCCTTGATTAACCGCAAGTCTTCGCAACCCCGGCAGCGCGAGCTGTCGGGGTTTTTCTTTTGCGAAATCGCGCCGGGTTCCTGACGATGCGCTGGCGATGAGTTTCATCTACCGCGCTGTTGTCCGCCCCATTCTGTTTCGCCAGGAATCTGAACTCATTCATAACCGCACGTTGCGCGCCCTCGGACGCTTGAGCCGAAGCAGCGTCGGCTGCGGCATAGCAAAAGCCTTCTACGGCGCGTCGGAACTCCAGATTGATGTCTTCGGCTTGCGTTTCCCCAATCCCGTTGGCCTCGCCGCCGGGATGGACAAGCAGGCCGACGCGGTGCCGGCGTGGGCTGCGCTCGGCTTCGGCTTTTCCGAACTTGGAGGCGTCACATGGCACGCGCAACCTGGCAATTCCGCGCCCCGGATGTTTCGCGCCATTGCCGACGAGGCGCTGGTCAATCGCATGGGATTCAACAACGGCGGCGCGGAGGCGCTGGCCCGCAAGCTACAGTCGTGGCGCGAGGGCGGCAGATGGCCGCGGCATCCGGTGGGGATCAATCTCGGCAAATCCAAGGTGACGCCCAACGAGAACGCGGCGGAGGATTATGCGAACTCGTTTCGGCTGTTGCGTTCGCTCGCGGATTTCTTCGTCGTCAATGTCAGTTCCCCCAACACGCCGAACTTGCGCCAGCTTCAGGACAAAGCGGCGCTGGATGAAATTCTCGCGGCACTTCAGCAGGTTAATACGCCTTCGCCGAAACCGTTGCTCGTGAAAGTGGCGCCCGATCTTTCGTTCGAAGCGCTAGATGAAATCCTGGAACTTGCGAGCCGCCGCACTCTCGCCGGCATTGTCGCCACGAACACCACCACCGCTCGGCCAGACACGACGGATGAAAAGCTGCGCCGCGCTTACGCGGAGACCGGCGGGTTGAGCGGACGCCCGCTGCGCGCGCGCAGCACGGAAGTTATCCGGCACATTTACAAACAAACGCGCGGCAAGCTTCCCATCATCGGTGTCGGCGGCATCTTCAGCGGGGATGACGCGTGGGAGAAAATCACGGCAGGCGCATCGCTCGTGCAGATTTACACCGGGCTGGTTTTCGAAGGACCGGCGATCGTGAAGCACATCGTGCGCGGGCTGTGCGGGCGACTCGCACGTAACAACTTCACAAGTCTCGCCGAGGCCGTCGGCTCCGCAAATCGCTTTGAATAGCGTGCGACTCGCTTCGTCCGCAAAAGGGCTTCGCCACGTTCTCTACGCGGCGCTATCCTTTGCGACATGTTGGTCCGTATCGGCATTTTGATTTTTGTGACGCTCACGCTCGTGGGCTGCCGCCAGCCTATCCGAATGTCGCGGGCGTCCACGGCGCAGAGCGAAGTCGCCGCAAAAAGTTTTCAGCACGATCTGCGGCCCGTCGTCTCCGAGTACTGCAATAACTGTCACAACTCGGAGAAGCACAAAGGCGACGTCGTTCTGGATAAGTTCACGGATGACGCAACCGTGATGGCGGATCGCGCTACCTGGGAGAAGGTGTTGAAAAACGTCCGCTCGCGTGCGATGCCGCCAGAAGGCAAACCCCAGCCGACAGAAGAGCAACGCGCGTTGCTCGAAAACTGGTTGGAGACCAAGCTCTTCGCGATCGACTGTGAGAATCCAGATCCAGGCCGCGTCACGATTCGGCGTCTCAACCGGTCCGAGTACAACCACACCATTCGCGATCTCGTGGGCGTGGATTTTCAACCTGCGGACAGTTTTCCCGCCGACGATGTGGGCTATGGCTTTGACAACATTGGCGATGTGTTGTCCATGCCGCCGATCCTGCTGGAAAAATATCTCGCCGCTGCGGAGAAGATTCTGGACGCCGCAATCATTGATCCGAACGCGAAGCCGCAGGCCGCGCGCCATGCCGCGGTTTCGCTGCCGGGCACTGCGGAGGGCGGCGCTTACACCAGTAAGATCCGCGCGCTGGCTTCAGCGGGGGAAGTGTTTGTCGATTACTTCGCGCCTATCGACGGCGAATACGGCATTCGCGCGCGGGTGTTTCAGCAACAAGTTGGCGAGGGACCGGCCAGGATGGCGTTCCGTGTGGGCGGCAAGGAAACGCGTGTGTTCGACGTGCGTGTTGGCGAGCAGCGTCCCGAGACTTATGAGACGACCGTACAGATGCGCGCCGGCACAAACCGCTTCGCCGTGGCATTCGTGAATCCTCTCACCATTACCAACGAGCCCGATCCGAAAGCAAAACGCCGCGATCAGCGCGTGACCGTGCGGACGCGTCGGTTGATGGTTGATTACCTCGAGATCGTCCCGCCGGCGGGCGCGCATCAGACCTTGCCTGAGTCGCACCAGCGCATTTTCATTTGCCGGCACAGCAAGGACCACGATGAATCTTGCGCTCGCGAAGTGATCGGCCAGTTCGCGCGGCGGGCGTTTCGTCGGCCCGTGACCGGTGATGAATTGGATCGGTTGCTGAAGGTGTACGGCGTCGGAAAAACCGAAGGTGAATCCTTCGAACGCAGTGTTCAGCTCGCGCTGCAAGCGGTGCTCGTTTCGCCGCACTTTCTTTTTCGCGGTGAGATCGTGCCCGATCCAAACAACCCGAAGTCAGTCCATCCCGTGAACGATTTCGCGCTGGCGTCGCGCCTCTCCTACTTCCTCTGGAGTTCGACGCCGGATGACGAGTTGCTCCACCTCGCGAGCCGCGGTGACCTGTCCAAGCCTGGGGTCATCGAGGCGCAGGTGAAGCGCATGTTGAAGAATCCGAAGTCCACGGCGTTCGTGGAAAACTTCACCGGCCAATGGCTGCAGATTCGCAATCTCTGGAAGGTGACGCCGGACACCAATATCTTTGCCAGTTTCACCGACACGTTGCGCGGCGACATGGAGCGCGAGACTGAATTGTTCTTTGAGACAGTCATGCGCGAGGACCGCAGCCTGCTCGATTTCATCGACGGTAATTACACGTTCGTGAACGA
Organism: Candidatus Acidiferrum sp.; assembly: GCA_035318425.1. Classification (GTDB taxonomy): domain Bacteria; phylum Verrucomicrobiota; class Verrucomicrobiia; order Limisphaerales; family SIBH01; genus JANNGC01. The sequence goes on from DATHEW010000655.1 coordinate 6,492, forward strand.
ACGGCTGGCGCGGCATTACGGGATGGAGGGTGTTAGAGGCGAAGCGTTTCAACGCGTTGCCTTCAAAGACAAATCCCGCGGCGGTGTGCTCACGCATGGCAGCGTGATGACCATTACTTCGAACCCGACGCGCACGTCGCCGGTGAAGCGTGGCAAATGGGTGTTGGACAATCTGCTCGGCACGCCGCCTCCTCCTCCTCCGCCCGACGTGCCGGACTTGAAAGACCAGAAGGAACTCACCGGCACGTTGCGGCAGAAGATGGAGATGCATCGCGTCAACCCGAACTGCTCGTCCTGTCACGAGCGCATGGACCCGATCGGCTTCGGGTTGGAGAATTTCAATGCCGTCGGCGTGTGGCGCGAGAAGGACGAAGAGTTGCCCATCGATTCCTCGGGCAAGCTTCCCGGCGGCGAGAAATTCAACGGGCCGTCTGAGTTGCGGAACATTTTGCGCCAGCAGAAGGATCTATTCGCGCGTTGCCTTACCGAAAAGATGCTCACTTACGCGCTCGGTCGCGGGCTGGAATATTACGACAAGTGCGCGCTCGATAAAATCACCGCCACGCTCGCGAAGAAGGATTACAAATTTTCCGTACTCATCACCGAGATCGTGAAGAGCGCTCCGTTTCAAATGCGCCGCGGAGATGGTGAAGCCGATCATCTCGCAGCAGCAGCAGGGAACTAGGGGCGCGAACGGCTTCAGACGCCCACTTACTGCGCGGAGCGTTCAGCGCCCGAGGAACGGCTGGAACACTTCGGTATTCATGCGGGTATAGCCGCGTGGACCGCGATCGCCGAGAGAGGCGGTGCGGAGGTTCACCACCCGGCCTTTCTTCGGGCCAGAGCTGATCTCGGCGTAAATCTCCGTCGTCGGCTGGTCACGATCTTTTCCCTTCACGATTTGTCGAACTGTAAAAAAAGTCCCGGGATCAATGATCCCTTCGACTTCAGTGACTCCGCGCGCGCGCCCTTCCTCCACGGTCATGAGCAGGCCATTGTTGACCATGATAAACGCGGGAACTTTGAGCTGATACATCTGGCCGACGCGATAGTCGGTCATGCCTTGTGGATTCCTTGTGATGTCTCCGCTGCGACATCCGTTGAGGCACCAGCAACAGACGAGGAATGTTGCAAAGACGCTCACGCGGCTGGAGTAAATGGAATTCCTCATCGGCACGGCCAAGGTACGCGCGGCGAGTCGAAGCGTCCACTGGTGTTTGGTCTTCACAGGATGCCCAAGGGGTGGTCATTCTCCGCGCAATCATGAAGGCACAACTCGTCGCAGTGATTTTTGTTGTCGTGGTAATGCTCACGCCGCCAACGGCTTTTTCGGCGCAACGCGTGAGTGTGGTGGTGAACTCGAGGGTTAGTTCGTTGCCCACGAACTACGTCCCGCAAACATTCGTCACGGGTCACGATCGGGAAACCATTTCGGTGGGCAGCATTTACGAGCCTGGCATTTTCCACTCTGCCATCAGCACCGCGAAGCTGGATCGCCGCGGGCGCACCATCTGGCGGGCCGACGTGACGGACGGGAACCACCTTCCTGACGTGGGCAGAGTGGTGACGATCGATGCGCACGGCAATGTGTACGTGAACGGATATTCATTCAGGGAAGAACCGCCCGGATACACCAGCATCACGGTAAAATATTCCCCGGATGGGCAGCCCTTTTGGACGAACCGTTTCGAGGATCTCGGGGAGCATTACTTCATGGCGACGAGCATCGCGGCGGACCGCGCAGGGAACGTGGCGGTGACGCTGGCCGGCCAGGCCAACCATCTGTTGTTGAAGATCAACAGCGACGGCTCCGCGGCCTGGCACAAAGAATTTCCGCGCCCAAGCCCGCCGTGGGGAGCTTCGGCGTGGGGCACCTATTCTGTCGCGTTCGATTCAGGACGGAACGTCATTGCTGCTGGCGGCGGTGCATCCGCAGGCGGCGGTCGGCTTTTGAAATACGATGGGGATGGTTCGTTGATTTGGTCGAACGATCTCGCTGAAGATTACCTCCTTTTTGGCCCCGCCGTTGTCGTGGGCGCAAACGATCGAATCTGTGTCGGGGTAATGGCGCATCAACCAATTCCGTTTCAAAAGCCATACGATCCACAGCCGCCTCAAGTGCCGTTAGCGGCAACTCTCGCCGCGACTCAGATTTCCCTCCCTGATCAGTACACGTGGACAATCGCCTCTTACGGAAACGACGGAATTGCGCTCTGGACCAATCGCATCGCCGTGACCGGGGGAATGGAAACCCCCGTGTTGGCGACGGACAGTCAAGGCGCCGTCTATGCGGCCGGCAGAAGGCATTACTCGGCCAGCAGTTCTCCATATCCGAAGCAGAGCATTCAGCTGACGAAGTTCGGCGCGGACGGCAGGCGCAAATGGGGCCGGGAAACGTTTCTGCCGCCGCGCTTGCACTGGGGCGTACGATTCGACCGCGTCACCCCGAAGATCGTGACGCTCTACACGGACGCGAACGGCTCGACCGGTGAGGACGGTCAACCGGCGAAGTGGTACCCAACACACATCGCTTACCGGCAGGGACATTGAGTCGCCGGTGTGAATCCATACGCGTCTGGCACGCGTTCGGCTCAAATCACTGGCTATGAAACGACATCACGTGAGGAAAGGATTGTTGGTGCTGTTCGGCGCGCTGTTCATTGCATTTGGGATCGCCGCATTCTTCGGTGTGCCCGGCGGACATGACGCTTCGCATCATACCGTCGGGCACAATCTCACGCACATCATTGCAGGCATCGCGGTTCTTGCCGTCGCGATTGCTGGAACGTCGGGCACGAGGCGGTGGTTCTGTTTCGCGTTCGGCGCGATGTATCTGGCGATTGGATTGTTCGGCGTGTTCGGCGTCAGCGATTCGTTACGCATCATTCCCGGCGTGCTCGAATTTCACCTGGAGGATGATCGGATACAGCTCGCCACGGGGCTTTTGTTCGTCGCACTCGGGCTGTTGAAGAAAGTTCCCCGGACCACGCCCGGAATGCGCGCGAATCATGGGCGACTTAAGGCGCAGCGGTGGTGGTTAATCCGCGTTTTCTTTTTTCGGCTCCGGCAAGATGAACGTGAGAAACAGCGCGATCACGAACACGGCGGTCCCAACGATTCCAGCGGCCAGCGCGTAGTGATCGGCAGTGGGCCGCACGGCGAAAAGAGGCGCGATGATGTTCGTGCTGAGGAACGCCGCGGAAGTGCCGATCATGCGTCCGCCCACGTTGGTG
>DATHEW010000656.1:0-4906 GCA_035318425.1 Candidatus Acidiferrum sp.
TCTCGGCTTTGCCTTCACTCGCGCCGCCGGCACTGGCTTGCTCGCCCTCTTCCTGTCCGGTGAAATTTGGATCGAGCTCCTTCAAAATCTCCTGCCGCGTCTGCTCGATATCGACATCCAAATTTTTCAGCACGCGCGCAGCGACACCATCGCCTTCACGCAATAAGCCGAGCAAAATATGCTCGGTGCCGACGTAAGTGTGGTTGAGCGCTTTCGCTTCCTTCGCCGCCAGCGCCAGGACTTTTTTCACGCGCGGAGTGTAAGGGATGTTGCCGATCATCTTTTGATCGGGACCGGTGCCGACCTGCTTCTCGACCTCCATCCGCACGGTTTCGAGATCGAGACCCATCTTCTGCAGAACGTTCACGGCCACACCCTGGCCCAACTTGATCAGCCCGAGCAGAAGATGCTCGGTGCCCACGAAATTATGATTGAACCGATCCGCCTCTTTCCGCGCGAGGGCCAGCACCTGCTGAGCGCGAGGGGTAAAATTATTCATTGCTTCATCGCTCATGTTCGTAACTTTCTATTCTTCGCTCGGTTTGTCCAACTTTGTCCCCTCCAGACCAGGAGGCGCGTTCAAGGGCCGGCTCACATTGCGCAAACGATCGCGCAGCATGTCAGCGCGCAGCAGATCGCGCTCATCGGCTCCCAGCTTCTCGGAAAACTGTTTCTGCAAGTGCGCTGGCTGCGTAATCACAAACAATTCGTCCACGAGCCCGCGCTGCACATCCGGGAACAATCCCAAGTCCGTGCCCAGCCGCATGAACGACAGGAGGTTCATCGTCTCTTTCGACGAAATGCTGTGGGAGTTCGCGAGAATGCCGTAGGCGCGTCCGATCTGGTTCAGAACTGTCTTCGGCTTTTTTTCCAGCAACGACCCGCGCGCGTTCTCTTCGTGCTCGATGATTTGCGCGAGCACTTTGTTCAAGCGCTCCACGATGTCCGGTTCTGCTTCGCCGAGGGTCATCTGGTTCGAAACCTGGAAAACATTCCCGAGCGCTTCCGTGCCTTCGCCGTAAAGCCCGCGCACTGCCAACCCGAGTTTGTTTACCGCGGAGATGATTTGATTGATTTGCTCGGAGAGCACAAGACCGGGTAAGTGCAGCATGGCACTTACGCGAATCCCCGTGCCGAGATTTGTCGGGCATGCGGTGAGGTAGCCAAGGCTTGGATCGAAGGCGTATTCGACTTTCTTTTCGAGCGCGGAATCAAATTGGTCGAGGACCGCCCAGGCCTGCTTGAGCTGCAATCCAGGCCGCAGCGCCTGCATGCGCAAGTGATCCTCCTCGTTGATCATCACGCAAAGAGATTCCTCCTTGTTGATCACCAGCCCACTGCCCGCGTTCTTCGCCGCGTGCTCCCGACTGATGAGATGGCGCTCGACGAGAATCTGCTTGTCCAGCGCCGTCAGGTTGTCCATCGACTCAGAGAATGAGTTTTTCATCGACGGCAATTGCTCAACAGCAGGGCGAAGAATTTCTAAAGCACGAATACGCTCAGCCTTCTTCGCCCAGCCCGGAAATGCCACGCCCTTGAGATTGCGCGCCAATCTCACGCGACTCGACATCACGATTTTGCTGTGAGGTCCATCGCGCCGCGATGTTTCGGCCGGAGTAATCAAAAATTCGTGAATGTTCATGACGCGGAAATCGAAGACAGCTTGTCCTTGGTCACCTTGATCTCATCGCGGCATTGCGCGGCCTGCTCGAAATTCTCGTCGTTCACGGCTTTCTCCAGCTTCTTCTGCAAAGACTTCAAACGTTCGGCGAGATCCTGTGTTTCACGCAGCGCGGCGGGGACTTTGCCTTTGTGCCGCGTGCCCTTGTGCATCGACTTGAGCAGTTGTTCCAGGCCCTCAGCAAAAGTTTGGTAGCACTGCGAGCAGCCGAGACGACCGGCCTTCTTGAAGTCTGCTTGTGTGAAGCCACACGCGGGACACTTCACCTCGCTGCCGCCGGACGCGTTCTCCATCTCTTGTGAAGCCCCGAGGCCGAGCAACAAATCAGCGAGGGAGAAGCCGGCGGGATCGTTCACGCCCTTTTGCTTCGCGCACTCTTCGCAGAGATCAACTTTCTGCATTTTGTCTCCGGCGATCTGGGTGAGATGGACGGTGGCTTCTTTTTCTTTGCAAACACAGCACAACATATTCAGCAGCGGCTGAGAGCTATATCGGCTTTGCTCCAAGCCAAGTCAAGGTATCGGGGGAACGCGCGTGAAAATGAAAGACTCCCGCGAAGAAAACAAGCGCACAGGCCGCGACAAGCGGTGGCGATCGCGTGCCGCGCACGACGTGAACTGCTGCGCGCGAGTTGATCAACGTTTGTGCTTTCTTAACGCGCCGGCAAGAACATCGGCCACAACGCGCGATCCTTCGGCGCTGAGATGCATGTCCCCGATGAGATTGTACGGTGCTCGTCCGCTTTCCGCTTCGTGCCTCAGCGTTGGAAATGTATCAATGAATTCAATGTTCAAATTCGTGCAGACGGTGCCGAGCTGCGTCCCGAAATCACCGGGCGGCCAGTGAACAGCGTTGCTCGGGTCTGAGTAACGAAAGTATCCGTGGAACACGCGATGGCTATCCGGCAGGTACATTACCCACGGGCGCATTCCTTGGGCGCGCACCGTCTCCGCCCAATCCGTTAGCGCCCGAATGAGCGCATCCCGTCTTCTTGCGCCGAGCCGATCCCAGACTGGCGGTGCGCCATACACCGTCATCGGCCGCTCTTGTTGTGTGTTCACCAGCACGGCGTTCGGCGTGATTCGCGCATCGGAAAGGTCCGCTGCCACGCGTCGTAACCGTCGTTGCTCAAACAACGCTTTCAAGAGCGAGGACTGTTTTTGCCGCTCGAACGGCTTGCCGGTCGAGCGAAACGATTCCCGGTTTCGGAGTTCGCGGTCGAGGTCGTTCAAGTCATTGCCCTCGTAAAAGCAAAGTACCGCATCCCTGGTTGACGCGCCCTTGCCGTAATTTTTTACGTAGAACGTTTGAGATATCGGGCCGGTGCAGGAGACGCCGAGATTTTTAATCCGAATGCCGAGTTGCTCGGCCGCGAGCGTCGTAAAAAGTGTCTCGTAGGGCAGAAATCCCAGTTCAACAAACGAATCACCCGTGACCACTACATCCCAGTCGGTGAGGTTCGGTGAGTTTCGGAATCCCAAGGCGTCATACTCCACGACGACGGTTTGCTCGTTTGTATAGGGGCCGTCGTCCGCACCATGAATGCGCATGTACGCGCTGAGCGCTTTGCCGCGCCAGGCGGCGGGTCCAGGCCGCCGGAATACTCCGTCACCGGCGTGCAGGGTCGGAGGCCGGTAATAGATGGGAACTTCGTCAGGGAATTCATTGAACCGTGCAAAGTCGAATCTTGCTAATCGGAACCCCGCCTCCGCTGTGGCGAAGGTGAAGACGCTGGCAAGAGTCGCCAACGCTGCCTTCGCAATCGCCGGATGGAACTCGCGGCGCCACGAAGCGATGCCCACTACCGCGAAAGCACATCCCACCGCGACGAGGCCGATTCTTAACATCTGTGGAACTGCCGGAATGTCCGCCATGAGATCGAGGAAAACTGCTGCTCCGAGAAGCGCTGCCCCAGCGAGGACGGGCAGCCAACAATTCACGCGTGAAAAGTTATTTCTGCCAGTCATGCTTTCAGATCCAAACGATAACAAGTGGGAAGTTCAATCCTGCGTCACTGGCAAGTGGTCCCCACCAGTTCGCGAAGACGAAACTCCAAATCCGTCGAAAGCAGTAACTCGCAACATCGCGTTTGCTGTGGCGCGGCACGGATCGCAGCGCAAGATTGAAGCCGGTGAGACTTTACTGGCAGAGTGCCAAGCATTCACAGGAAAACACAGCGATGATGACGTGGAGGCAGGCATTTCGTTTTTCGTGCTGTCTTTGCTTTTGCATCCCGCTCGCGACCCCCGCGGCGAGCGACATCGGGTTCTTTGAAAAACAAATCCGGCCCCTGCTCGCCGAGCATTGCTACGAATGCCACGGCGAAAAGAAACAGAAGGGCGGCCTGCGCCTCGACAGCGCTGGCCGCGTGATGAAAGGCGGCGATACCGGTCCTGCGCTGGTTCCTGGCAAGCCGGAAGAGTCTCTCCTCATCAAGGCGATTTCCTGGGCCAATCCCGATTTCCAGATGCCGCCGAAGAACAAGCTCACGGATGTTCAGATCGCGGCTCTCATACAATGGGTAAAGAACGGGGCGACCGACCCGCGCACGAATACGGCGCCCACGATCACCAGCAGCAAGCCGCCGGTCAATGATCACTGGGCTTATCAGCCGCCCAAAAAAACATCGCCGCCATCCGTGAAAAATTCTGCGTGGGCGAAAACCGATCTCGATCGCTTCATCCTCGCGGGGATCGAAGCCGCCGACCGAGCGCCTGCTCCTGACGCGGATCGCGCCACGCTCGCTCGGCGCGTTTACTTCGATTTGATCGGATTGCCACCCACGCCTGAGCAGATCGCTGAATTCTTGAGCGACAAGTCGTCTGACGCGTTCGCGCGTCTCGTGGATCGGCTTTTGGCGCAGCCGCAGTTCGGCGAGCGCTGGGGAAGGCACTGGCTCGATGTCGCACGCTTTGGAGAATCAGTGACCTTGCGCGGGCTCGTGTTCAAAGAGGCGTGGCGTTACCGCGATTACGTGATCGAAGCATTCAATCGCGACATGCCTTACGACGAATTCATTCGCGAGCAGATCGCGGGCGACTTGCTTCCCGGCACGAACATCGATGAGCGCCGCCGCCGGATAATCGCCACGACGTTTCTCGCGCTGGGCAACTCCAACCTCGAAGAGCAGGACAAGGTTCAGTTGCGCATGGACATCGTGGACGAGCAGCTTGACACGATCGGCAAAGCGTTCCTCGCGCAAACGATCGGCTGCGCGCGTTGTCA
>DATHEW010000657.1:0-2421 GCA_035318425.1 Candidatus Acidiferrum sp.
AAACGCATTTCCGTAATTGCGCGGGCCGCCGTTGCCGCTCGATGGCGCAATCGCAACAAAGCCCGGCAAGTTTTCATTCTCGGAGCCCAGCCCGTAATTCACCCACGCGCCCATGGAAGGCCGGACGAAATTCGTTGAGCCACAGTGAAGGAATAACGTCGCGGGCCCGTGCGCCACGCCTTCGGTCTGCATCGAGCGGATGAAGCAAAGATCGTCCACGTGCCTCGCCATCTCGGGGAACAATTCCGAAACCCATCGTCCGCTCTGGCCATGTTGTGTGAATTGCCACGGTGATTTCAGAATGCGCTGCGAACTCCCGCGCTTGCCAGTGTTCGCGATGATGCGGGCGTCGTCGAAGGTCACCATCTTGCCGTTGTTCTCAGCGAGTGCCGGTTTGTAATCAAACGTGTCGATCTGGCTGGGACCGCCTTGCATGAAAATGAAGATCACGCGCTTGGCCCGCGGTTTGAAATGCGGCGTTTTCGGCGCGAGCGGATTGGTCGTCGTGGCGTTCGCGCGCTGAGCGGCCAGACCCGCGAGCGCGAGATAACCGAACCCGCACGCCATTGACTTCAACGCGTGCCGTCGTGAAAACAAATTTGGATTCAACATGTGTGGTCCTCAGTTCACGTACCGAAAATCTGCCGACGCGAAGATCGCATGAACGACTGCGGTCCACGCTTCGATTTCATTCCCCTGCTCTTGCAACGCGTTCCTCGCAATCGCCGCTTCGCCGACCGACGGCTTTCGTCCAAGCGCGCGCGCATAGATCAACTCGATGCGCGCTTCGGCGGTGGGAGCGTCGCGCAGAACACGTTGTGCGGCGAGGTTCGCCTGCTCGCTCACGAATGGGTGGTTCATGAGGAACAACGCTTGCGGTGCGACCGTGCTCACGTTGCGCGCACCGACAACGGAACTTGGATTGGCGAAATCGAACACCTCGAAGATTTCGGGCAGCGCGTTCCGAAGAGCCGGAACATAAACGGAGCGGCGCGGCTCGGTAAACTGATAGCCGTAGTCCGCACCGGTGCCCGGCTTGATCGTTGACCCGCCGACATCGAGCTTCAACTCACCGCTGACAAACAGCATTGCATCCCGAATGCACTCGGCATCGAGCCGGCGACGGTTGGCCCGCGCGTGTAAATGATTCTCGGGATCGAATTCGGCAGCACCCGTCGCCAGCTGATACGTGCGCGATAGCACGATCTCGCGCACGAGCTTCTTCACCGACCAGCCTTGCTCCTGAAAACGAAGCGCCAGGTGATCGAGCAATTCGGGATGCGATGGCGCCTCGCCAGTCGTGCCGAAATTATCTGGCGTTCTCACGAGTCCGCTGCCCATCAACCAATGCCAGACGCGATTTGCCAACACTCGCGCCGTGAGCGGATTGGAAGAACTCGCGAGCCAATCAGCGAACTCCACACGGCCACTTTGCTTCTCTGGAAGCACGGGAGCAGCGCCCACTGATGCGACCTGAAGAAAACCGCGCGGAACTTTCGCGCCGAGATTGTGAACGGAGCCACGCACGTGAATGTAAGTGTCGCCGATGTCACTCCCTTCCTCGACCGACATCGCGAGCGGGCGCTTCGGTCTCGTTTCGCGCAGCTTCTTCAACTCCGCTTCCAGCGCCTTGATCTCGCTGGCGGAGGCAACCTCTTCTTTGGCCGCGCGTGGCAGATCGCCTTCGCGTCGGCTCGCGATCTCCGCTTCTTCGACCGGCAGGAACTGCACCGCGTCCGCGGTAACGTGGCCGGTCGTGCCTTCGTTTGCGACGAGCACGTAACCAAAGCCGTTCGCCTCAAAACGGAACTGGCCGAGTGAAACAAATCGGTCGTCGAGCACTGGCGCTTCCTGCTCGTTGACCGTCACAGTCGTTTCACCGTCGGCGTGGAAAACTGTCAGCGGAACATTCGTGGCGCGGCTCGGCGAGTGAACATACGCGAAGCGCACTTCGTAACGGCCGGGCTTCTTCAACTCGGGGATGAACGTCAACGTCTTCGTTCCTTTGTCGCGCGCCTCGTCGTGGAGATAGCCGTCACCGATGAAACGTTTCGAGAATTGCGACAGCTTCCATTCGCCCACGGCTTTCGCCAGCGAGCTGTCCACCACCACGCCAGGCAAATTAGTCGCAGCGACGATTGAAGGCATGACGGACTTGCGCGTGCTCGGCTCACCGGTTTTGCCGGCGGAAGTTTTTGCGAAGTCCTTCACCGTTTTGATTTTCGTTTGCAGCACGGCGAGTTGCGCTTCGTGTTTCTGATAGAGTTCTTCCTGCGCGGACTCGACGGGGAGCGGGCGCTCGATCCAGCCGGAAACATTCGCGTTGGTGATGGTGCGCGTGCTGCGCAGGATTCCCGCCATGGCGTAATAGTCGCGCGTGGGAATGGGATCGAACTTGTGATCGTGACAACGCGCGCAGCC
>DATHEW010000658.1:0-2472 GCA_035318425.1 Candidatus Acidiferrum sp.
CTCTGCCCAACGCCGATGTAGCCGAGCCCGACCTCTGCGAGTGTGAGGCATTGTTCGTAAATCTGCGGCACGGCACGGAAGAAATTCACCGCTTCATCCACCGTCATCGCGAGCACGTCCGAGATGTTCATCCCTTTGTACGCAATCTCGAGTGTCTCACGATTGTAGCGCTTGCCACCGCACGCCTCGCACGTCACGTACACTGGCGGGAGAAAATGCATCTCGATCTTGAGCAGACCATCGCCCTGGCATTTCTCACAGCGTCCGCCCTTTACGTTGAAGCTGAACCGGCTCGCGTCATACCCGCGAATACGCGCCGCCGGCAGCTTCGCGAACAAGTCGCGGATGTGATTGAACATCCCGGTGTAAGTCGCCGGGTTGCTCCGCGGCGTCCGGCCGATCGGCGTCTGATCGATGACGATGACCTTGTCGATCAGATCCTTGCCCTCGATCGCGCGATGTTTCCCCGGCGCTTCCTTCGAGCCGTACATGTGGCGGAACAACGCGCGCTGCAAAATATCCACCACGAGCGTGCTCTTGCCGCTTCCGCTCACGCCCGTCACACACGTCATCGTGCCGAGCGGAATGCGCACATCCACGTTCTTGAGATTGTTTTCCCGCGCGCCGAGCACTTCGAGCGACCCGCGTTCCTTGCTCGGCTTCACGCGCTGCTTCGGCACGCTGATGCTTAATTCACCATTCAGATACTTGGCTGTCGTCGAGCGCGGTGATTTGAGAATATCGTCAATCGTCCCCGCCGCCACGATCTCCCCGCCGCGCACGCCGGCCCCGGGACCGAGATCGACGATGAAGTCCGCGCGGCGAATGGTGTCCTCATCGTGCTCCACGACGATGACCGAGTTGCCCAATTCACGCAGACCTTCAAGCGTGACGAGCAGGCGTTCGTTATCGCGCTGGTGCAGACCGATGCTCGGCTCATCCAGGATGTAGAGCACGCCAACCAGGCCCGCGCCAATCTGCGTCGCGAGTCGAATGCGTTGCGCCTCGCCGCCGCTCAAGGTCCCGCTCTCGCGATTCAACGTGAGATAGCCCAGTCCGACATTCTTCAGGAATCCAAGCCGGGCGCGCACTTCCTTGATTACCTCATCCGCGATCTTGTGCTGGAACTCGGTGAGGCTCCCGCTCAGCGCGGCGAAGAATGTATCCGCACGGTCGATGGACATGGAGCAAACGTCCATGATGGAGACGCCGGGGACTTTGCGCTGAGAATAATCAGTGATCAGTGAATCAGTAATCAGTGAAGACTTCCCTGCGCCATCGCCGTTGCCGTGACCACTGATCACGGATTCACTTCCCAACGTGACCGCCAGCACCTCCGGCTTCAGCCGCTTCCCTCCGCATGCGTCGCACGGCTGCGGATTCATAAACGACTTGAGACGGTTCTTCGTGAACTCGCTTTCGCTTTCGGCGTAAAGCCGTTCGAGGTTCGGAATCACGCCTTCAAACGGGCGGCTCACCGTGCTCATTTTTCCCGCGCGCCAGAAGCTGAACTCGATCTCCGTCTCGCCGCTGCCGCGCATCAGCTTCTCTTTGAAATCCTCTGGCAGATTTTTGTAAGGCGTTTCCATGTTCACGCCAAAGTGCGACGTCACGGCGCGCAGCATCGCCTTGTAATACGTCACCATCCGCTTGCCTCCGCGACGCCACGGCAGAACCGCGCCATCCTCCAGCGACTTCTCGTGGTCCGGTGCGATGAGCGCCTCGTCGAACACCATCTTCTGTCCCAACCCGTGGCAGACGGAACACGCGCCATGTGGCGAGTTGAACGAGAAGTGCTTCGGTAAAACAGGTTCGAAGCTTTTGCCCGTGACGGGGCTGTAAGAGCGATTCGAATGAAGCGTCTCGATCCAGACATTGTTCGACTGTGCATCGGTCGAGCGCGGTGTCCTCACCGCGCCGCTCCCGGGATACGCCGTGGCCGCGGCGGGCAGAGGACCGGCCGCTCTACCATTGCCCTCTGGCAACTGATGCAGCGTCACGAGCGTGCCCTCGCCCCACTTCAACGCCGTCTCCACCGAATCACTCAGCCGCACCCGAATCTTGTCGTCGATCACCAGCCGATCCACCACCACGTCAATGCTGTGCTTCTCCTTGGCGTCGAGCTTCACACGTGTGTTCGCCGTCAATTCCACCAAATTCCCATCCACACGCGCCCGCACAAACCCCTCGCGCCCCAGCCGCTCGATCACATCGCGGAACTCCCCCTTCTGTTCCCGCACCACCGGCGCCAGCACCATCATTCGCGACTTCAGCGGCAGCCCGAGAATGTTATCCACGATATCCGTCGTCGTCTGCGGCGTGATCGGCACCCCCGAATCCGGGCAATGCGCCTGCCCCACATGCGCAAACAGCAGCCGCAGATAGTCATAAATCTCCGTCGTCGTCGCGATGATCGACCTTGGATTCGATCCCGAGCTCCGTTGCTCGATGGCAATGGAGGGTGACAGCCCC
>DATHEW010000659.1:0-2554 GCA_035318425.1 Candidatus Acidiferrum sp.
ACTGGTTCTGGGACTTCCTCGCGCGCACGCCCGAGGAGTTGACCCAACGCCTTTGCCAGGCCCTCAAAAACTTCATCGGCCAGCCGGACAAAACCGCTTCCGCCTGCGCCATTCGGAAATGATTTTTGGCAACCAGTCTAGACCTTAAAACCTACCGAGCGAAAGCCGCCAGCAGTTCGCGAGCATCTAAGAAGCGGACGCCTTCTGGAAAAGAATTAAAGACACCACCCGCCGGATACGAAGGACGCATTTACTAATGACCATTGACCACATCTTCACCACATTGTTGCCGCACAGCCGTATCCGCTGTTGTTTGCCATGATCAGCGGGCGCATCTCTACGGGTTTCCGTCGCCGGACTCGGATTTACGATTTGCGCGGGACGCATGTCTTGCGGCTCGATGCGGTCGTTGGGTTGGAGATGCGGGATGAGAACGGTCCAGCAGGAGATGATTGTGCAACCAGACAGCTCATCCGGCCTGCGGCCATCTTCTCCTCAGAGCGGAGAAGGAGCGTTGGAGATGGACGTCGTGAGCCATGACGGGAGCAGCTTTACTCGCCGCTCATCGTCCACACCACGCCGGAGTACGTGGAGTTGAAGGAGATTTGTTCCCATCGTCCGCGTAGGAGACGAGGTGACGAGTCTCAAATTTCTTCGGGAAACGATCAGAGGCTTCTCACGTCGTCTTCTACGAGCCAGGGGAGAGCGTGATCACCTGGCACCACTCGCTCCGGTCACCGTTGAGACTCTTCCGCGATGCAATAGAGGAATTGTTCGCCGCGCAGATACAGTTCTTTTCCAGCCAATGCGGGCGAGGCGCTGAAGGAGTCGCCCAATCGGTTGGTCGCCAGCACGGCATTGTCGCGATCGTGACGGAGGACAATGGTCGTGCCGTCGCGGCCGGTGATGTAGATGCGGCCCGCGGCGCCGACGGGTGATGCGAAGATGTGATCGCGAATGCCTTCGAGCCGAATCGGTTCACCGCGAGGTTTGCCGCTGGCTGGTTCCAGTCGGGAAAGGATATTCTGATTATGGCGGAGAAAATAAAGCGTGTCGTCGTAGAGCAGGGGAGATGAAACGTAAGGCGTCATGCGATTGAGCGTCCATGCAACGCGATCCGTGGCAGTGATGTCGCCCCTGGCGCCCGCGAGGCGAACGGCAACCATCGCCTGCTGATAATAGCTGTTGCCGGCCACGATCATTCCGTTCCAATGCACCGGCGACGAAACGACGTTGTCGGTGAGACCAGCGCATTCCCAAACCTGCTCTCCCGTCGCGAGGTTGTAGCCGCGCACGCGTTTGGTCGCGCTGACAATCACCTGCGGCTCGCCTTCGTGCTCGACGACCAGCGGTGTTGACCACGAGGTTTTTTCGTCACGCGCAACTTTCCAGCGTTGCTTGCCTGAACGTTTATCGAAGGCGTAAAGAAACGATTCACCTTCGTGATCCCAGCAAACGACGAGTGCGTCGCCGTGGAGCACGGGAGAACTGCCTTCACCGTGAGCGTGCAGGGTCTGCATCCGGCCAAGGTCTTTCTGCCATTTTACGTTGCCCTTCAGATCAAGGCAGAAAAGACCGCGCGAACCGAAGAAGACGTAGAGGTGTTCGCCATCGGTAACGGGCGAATTGGAGGCGAGACTGCCAGTTGTGTGACCGCCCTCGTGTGGCCATTCCTCGCGCACGACTTTTTTCCACAAAACTTTCCCGTCTTTGCGGCTGAGGGCGATGACGACAAATTGGTGACGGTGTGTAACGGGCACGCTGTCATGAACTCCCGGTGCGTTGTCGTGCACCGGTTTCTGTGGCTCGCCTACGGGCACAGCGGCGGTGACGAAAACCGCGTCGCCGAAAACGATTGGGGAGGAATGGGCCTTGCCGGGCGTCGCAAACTTCCAGTGAATGTTATTGGTTTCACTCCAGTGGATGGGCGGATCGGCGTGAGGCGCAACACCATTCGCCAATGGTCCCCGCCATTGCGTCCATGCACGCATGTGATTGGTGCTGAAACCGCCGAGCGAATCCGCCGCCTGTGCTGTCAGCGCCATCAGGAAACAGAAAACCACGAACGATAGAATTCGGGCTGGCATGGCGCAGTTGTTAACCTGCGCACCACGCAGTGTCAAAACCGATGAGAATTTCGACCGCGCTGGGGAGCCGTTCGCTGGCGCAACAAGTTTGGTATGTCCTCCTTCGTCTTCTGATGAACAGCGTCGTGCGGAATCTATTTTGGTACAACGAGAACACTGTCAATCGCGCGGGAAATGGCGGGAGTGGCGGGGCTCGAACCCGTAACCTCTGCCGTGACAGGGCAGCGCTCTAACCAATTGAGCTACACCCCCGCGCAAGCGGGGCGGCAAACTAGAGAACACCACCGGTGTCGTCAATGTGGAATTCCATCCTGCCGCGAAAATAAAAAAGATTCGGGCAACAGACGCCAAGGAGGTGGGGGTGGAGAACCCCGCTGAAGAAACGTGCTGTCACCCGAATCAAAATCCTGAGCTAAGATTGCGACCTGCTCCTGCTTTGTCAACAGGTTCATCGGCTCGCTCAACGC
>DATHEW010000660.1:0-7726 GCA_035318425.1 Candidatus Acidiferrum sp.
GAGCGCATCCCGGCCATCGCGAACAATGTAAATCGCTGGGTCCTTGTCCGCGGGCAGTTCGTGGGTCTTCACGAAAAAGACTTCGCTCGAGCTGCGCAATTCATCGAGCGACGCCGGCATCGTCTCGTGGCCCACCACTTCCGCGACGCCGATCTTTTCGAGTTCAGGATCGTTGTAAACGGAGAATGTCTTGAGGTTGTAAACGTGGTGCAACACGATCCGGAAAAACGTGTTTCCAGACCGTGGATACGAGGCAAGCCACACAATCATAAGCGGCGCAGAGGGTAGAAGTGTGCTCCGGGAGCGACAAGGCAAACATTTTGAAATGCGCGGACTCGCTGACCCGGCACGACGTCAGCACCTCGTACACATTCATGGCTTCGGGTGAATGGCCTCGGCGCGGCCATTTCCACCTGTCGTAACAGATTTGATTCGCCTGGCCGGTTCCAACATCGGCAAAGAACTGGACGCTCGCTGTGTGTTCGGCGATTTTTCGCATCCATGACGAAGCGCCAGAAAGAGGAACTCGCGGGGATTGTTCGCAGGCAAATGGAACTGCTGGGTGAGGATCCGAAGCGCGAAGGACTGCGTCGCACACCGGTGCGCGTGGCCGAGGCGCTGGACTTTCTCACCAGCGGCTACTCGCTCGATCCCGGCACCGTCCTCAATGACGCCCTGTTCGAAACGAAGTCCGACGAAATGGTGATCGTGAAGGACATCGACTTCTACAGTTTGTGCGAGCACCACATGCTGCCATTCTTCGGCAAATGCCACATTGCCTACATCCCGCGCAAAAAAGTCATCGGCCTCTCGAAGCTGCCGCGACTCGTGGATGTGTTCGCGCGCCGATTGCAAATCCAGGAGCGCATGACTTTTGAAATCGCGCAGACAGTGAAGAAGTTGATCAACGCGCAAGGTGTCGGCGTCGTCATCGAGGCGCAACATCTCTGCATGATGATGCGCGGTGTGCAGAAACAGAATTCTTACGCAATCACTTCCGCCATGCTTGGCGCCTTTCGTACTGACTCACGCACGCGCTCGGAATTCTTGAATCTGATCCAGCATTGCCGCGGATAAGAACGTTGATGAACCACCAAGGCACCAGGACGCCCAGTTGAGTTGCCGCTTGCTCTCTTCACTTGGTGCCTTGGAGTCTTGGTGGTTCATTTCGGTGTGACCAACTCTGTGCGCATCGACAAATGGCTTTGGGCTGTGCGCCTTTACAAGACGCGCAGCATCGCGGCGGCTGCCTGCAAGAACGGCAAGGTGCTCCTCAACGGCCACCACGTGAAACCCTCGCGAGATGTTCGCATCGGCGAAGTCATCAAAGCACAGACTGGCGACATGACGCGGACGGTGCGCGTCATCGGGTTGATCGACAAACGCGTCAGCGCGCCCGTGGCGCGAGAAAATGCCGAGGACCTCACGCCGCCCGAGGAATACGCGAAACCGCGCGAAGCACATTACGCCCGCGGAATCGTCCGCCCCAAAGGCTCAGGCCGCCCGACGAAGAAAGACCGGCGCGCGCTTGATGAACTGCTCTGACGCACGCACCGAGTGACGTGGACTGCAGCGGCAAGTCCGACGCGACGCCGCTTTCAGATGCGATCGAAGATTGGTGGTCAGAAGTTCTCGCGCGTATGCCAAAGCGCTGTCGCCGCTGCGCTCTGCCAGCGCAGTCCAAATGCCACGGCATCATCCGGTGCATGTGTCGAGAGTTGAGCAACACGCGTTTGATGCTGTCACGCTTGGAGCGCCAATCTCCGATCCGGCGCGTTTGCGGAAAACACACAATGCCTGCCGGGTCGGAGACCTGTATTCCGGGCAATGTCAGGTTGCGCTCGCCGCGCGCCAGTCGGCCTGAAAATTCTCTCGTCTCCCCGAGGCGCGGTGCTAGTTTCGCCGCGAACCCCCCAGCTGAGGAAGTAGTATGAAAACTTTTTTGTTCCGCTGCTCAGGTGTCATGTTCCTGGCCTGCCTGTTGGGACTTTCGTCGTCCGTCTTGGCGCAGAGTTCTTCCGTGACGCTGGTTGCCACTGGTTCGGTTTGGAAATACCTGGATAACGGCACCGACCAAGGCATCGCCTGGCAATCGTCGCACTTCGAGGATTTGTCATGGGCGTTTGGCCTGGCGCCGCTGGGCTACGGCGATGGTGACGAAGCCACGGTCGTCAGCTTCGGGGGCGGCGCGAAGTACATCACGACATACTTTCGCCGCGCGTTCCTCGTCCCCAGTGCATCCAGCTTTTCCAACCTTGTCCTTCGAGTGCTGCGCGATGACGGCGCGGTGGTTTATTTGAACGGAGCTGAAATTTTCCGCAGCAACATGCCGCAAGGGCCGATCACTTTTCAGACGCTTGCCCTGACGTCTGTTGGCGGCGCCGACGAAAGCACGGCTTTCTATTCGGCTTCTGTCGATCCGACGCTGCTGGTGAACGGAAGAAATGTTCTGGCCGTGGAGATCCATCAGAACAGTGTCGCTAGCGCCGACATCAGTTTTGATTTGGAGTTGGTGGGCAATGGCCCACCGCAACTGGATCAAACGACTGTTACCGCTGAGGCCATCGACCCGCAGGCGAGAGAGTCCGGGCCGCTGGCATTTTACGACGGAGGACAGATCGCGATTCGCCGCACCGGAAATTTGAGTGCTAGCCTGCCGGTAGTGCTCAGGTTGAGCGGCACTGCTTCCAACGGCGTGGACTATTCTTTCATCACCCATGAGGTCGTCATTCCCGCGGGCACCGCTCAGACGTTGGTGAACGTGTCTCCGCACAGCGATAATTCAGTGGAGGGAACAGAGACGGTCGTGTTGACGATCCAGCCCATCGGATGCATCGCGGTGTTTCCTCCGCCGCCTGGATGTTACGTCGTCGGCACGCCAGGCCATGCCACCGTATTCATCGAGGACTGGCCGACGGCAACCAACCGCGCTCCCACGGCGTCGTTGGTGTCACCCAGCGCTGGCGCGACTTTCACGGCACCAGCAGATATCACGCTCGTCGCGAATGCTCACGACGCAGAGGGAGACAACAGCGTCCAGACGGTCGAGTTCTTTGCTGGCGCAACGAGCCTGGGAATTCGGACGAACCTGCCGGTGATGAATCCGCTCGGGCCGTTTGTGCTATCGTGGCAAAACGTTTCCGCGGGCGCTTACACGCTGCGCGCGGTCGCGACAGATGATCACGGTGAGAAAGGAACTTCCGCGCCCGTTCAGATCAGCGTCACCGGTGAGACCACTAATTCAGATCGGGAGCTGCACGTGATTGGAATTTATTCCGGCGTGGTTGCGGATGGCGGTTCAAGTCACAATCACGAGCAAGGCCAGGCGTCGGTCACGGTCAATCGTCCCGGCCAACGCGTCACGCTGTTCCTGAGTTCGTACGAACCGGTGCTGTGGCACATCACGGTCGGCAACGCCACGGTTCTCGACCGCATCATTCTCGGTGGCTATTACGCGCAAACCGTCGATGGCGTCGGGCCAGAGACAGAAATCATTCCAGCTTATGCCCCGGGCAACGCGCCCGTGCTTTTCATCGGAACAACGATCGATTGCGAAACGTTCCATCGCACCGTTCTCACGCTGCACGCGATGACGGGGCTGGAAATCGCCAGCTTTCAAAGCGCGTCCACGGCGCCGTATCCGGCGCCGTTCGTCATCGACTCAGTGCAGAACGATCCGAGGCTGCTCTCGAATTTTCCGCAGCCGACGTCCGCTGCGGAATTGCCGAATCTCAACTTCCAACTTTCATTCTTCGATCTCGGTCAGAGCAACTTGTTCTCGCGTCACTACACGCTGGCTGGTCCGCAGGATGGCAATGCCTTACTGCCTGCGACACGCGTGGTGCCGGACGCGAGCGGCCAATATTTTTACGGCCAATACTGGGACCACATCTTCCGCGTCGATTCACAAACGGGTGCAGTGCAACCATTGCCGATCGGGCCGGGATTGCCGGAATTGAGTTGGTCTTCGGGCATCACCTACGACAGCCAGCTCGATCGCGTGTTGCTCTCCAGCTTTGGCGGCGAAGGTTTTCTCTATGCTTATTCTCCGACGCAAAGCCAGTGGAGCGTCGTGAGCAGCCTGAACAATCACGACATCGCGGGACTGCATTATCATCCAGCGGATGATTCGCTCTACGGGGTATCGCTCAACTTTGGTGAATGCAGCGCGTCCTCGATTCAGCGGTTCAATTCCACTGGCGGCTTCATGGGTCAGATCCCGTTGCCGGTGATGCAGGATCGCATCGGGCCGAACAGTCTGCGCGCCGAGATGATTTCCGTGGGCGAGTATCTGGTTCTGCTTCTTGAGCCGAGCGTGTTTGGCGGCAGTTATCCCCAGGAGTCACGAATCTATCTGATCGATCCGCGCTCGAACGAAGTCTGGCTCACCTATCGCCGCGTTTATCGTCAGGAAAACAAATTACCAACGGTGCAAATCATCTGGCCCGGTCAAGGGACAACTCTCGCGGCAGGCGGAACCAATCAACTGGCCGCTCAAGCTTCCGACAGCGATGGCCTCGTGACGTCCGTGGAGTTTTTTGCGAACGGCGCGAGTCTCGGCTTCGGCCACCGGTCGAACGAGACCGCCAGCGATGTCTTCGCGTTCAATTGGACGGGAGCGCAAGTTGGCACTTACACGCTAACCGCGCGCGCCACCGACGGCGAAGGCGCTGTGGCAATTTCATCTCCGATCCATGTTGTGGGAGCAACCAACCCGCCGCCGGATCCAGGCGGCCCGCGCGAACTTCACGCCATCGGGCTTCACTCCGGCGGCGCGAACAGCGCGGCGGCGTCTGTCGTCGTCGATCGTCCCGGCAAAAGCGTCACGCTCTTCCTCAGCGCTTACGATTCCGTCCTCTGGCACGTGAGCGCCAGCGGTGGCACGACAATCGAAAAAGTAATCCTTGGTGGATATTACGCGCAGCGAGTTGATGGCATCGCCAGCAACGTGCCCGTGGTGCAAGTCAGTCATTACCGCACGGGCGGCAATCCTTACGGCGGCAGCGCGGATTCCTTTTACACAGGGCCGACGATTGATTCAGCCATGTTCCTCCAGGCCGTGCAGAAACTCTGTGCGCTGACGGGTCTGAACCTTTCCAGTTTTCATGGAGCGAACAGTGCGCCGTCTCAAACTCCGTTCGTGATCAATCAGGTGCAGAACGACGTTCGGTTGCGCTGTGATTATCCGCAGCTGGCTGATCCATCGCAGTTGCCCAGCGTGAATTTCCGTCTCGCCTTCTACGACCGCGATCATGACGGAAATGTTTTCTTCCAGAACTACACACTCGCGGGACCACAGGACGGAACGAAGCTGCTGCCCGCGTTGCGCGTGGTGACCGATGCGGGCGGGCGCTTTTACTACGGCGCTGAAGCGCACGCGATGTGGAGAATCGATTCGCAGGACGGAACTCACGACGAGATGATTCTCGACTCATCCCTGCCGGAAATGAGCTGGCCCACGGGCGTGGCGTTCGACAGTCAACGCAATCGCATCCTGCTCGCGACTCTTTCCGGCGAAGGCCATCTCTACGCGTATTTACCGGCGCAGGAACAGTGGAGCCTCGTCCAGAGCCTGGAGAATCGCGACGTGAACGGCCTCGGTTATCACGCGTCCGGCGACGCCATCTATGCGGTTAAACACACGTATGAGAGTTACAACGGTTCGCCCGCGCTTTACTGCTTCGATGCGCAAGGCGTGTTCCAGGGCGAGATTCCATTGCCCGTGCTTCCGTTCAGCCTCGGCCCTTCGGATTACGAAAGCGAATTGGTTTCCGTGGGCGATTACCTCGTGTTGCTCGTCGAACCGAACTACCTCTCCTACCACCGCGGCGGCGCGACGGAATCGCGGATGTATTTGATCGATCCGCGCAGCGGCCAAACCACGCTGACGTATCGGCGGATCAATTCAGCCGACAGCGACCGCGATGGCGTGGCGGACGATCGCGATCTTTGTCCCAGCACGCCATACGGAGTGGCGGTGAATGAACAGGGTTGCAGCATCGCGCAACTCTGTCCGTGCGCCGGGCCGTGGCAAAACCATCAGCGCTACGTGGACTGCGTGAGCACGAACGCAGAACAATTTCTCGATGAAGGATTGATAACGGAGGAACAGAGCGAAGACATCACGAACACGGCGGAGGACTCCGATTGTGGCCGCCGACCGCCGCGTCTCACCGTAGCTTCGCAAACTGCTGACGAAATTCGCACCAACGGCTGCCTGTTGAGATTGGAAGGCGATGGCCCGGTCACGTGCATCGTCGAATACTCCACCGACATGTTCAAATGGACGCCGATCCGAACGAACTTGTTGTCCGGCGTCACGATTGAAATCAGAGACTGCGAGACCACTACAGCGCCACGCCGCTTCTATCGTGTTCGACCGGAATAGCCGTTCTCTGGAATGCGCCGAAGTGGCGCTTTTTCCGTATCGCGACTTCGCGCGCCACAGTTTGACGACGAGTTGCCAAACGAAAAAGCGGTGACCGATCACCGCGCTCCAGAGCGTTTCGGTTTGCGGCGGCGATGATAAACCTCTTCCATGATGACAAAATGAATCGCAAGCCAGAGGCAGCATGTGCGCGCCACAGATTTCTTCTCTCTCTGTTCGCGGCATTCTTCGTCGCCGCTTCATCGCTCAACGCTGCGGAGGTGAGCACCGCTCCAGTCCTTTTCGAGCAGTCGATTCGTCCGTTGCTCAAAGAGTATTGCCTCACCTGCCACTCGACCGAGAAGCAGAAGGGCGATCTCGATCTCGAACGATTTTCCTCGCTGAGCGAGATGAAGAAACATCCGAAGGTCTGGCAGGGTGTCGTTGAGCAAATGACGCTCGGGGAAATGCCGCCCAAGGAGAAGCCGCAGCCGACGGCGGCGCAGCGCGAACAATTGCTGAGTTGGGTGAATGCGGTGCTCGATGAAGTGGCGCTGGCGAACGCGGGCGATCCGGGGCCTGTCGTGCTGCGACGGCTCTCGAATGCGGAATACACTTACACGATTCGCGATCTCACGGGCGTGGCATCGCTCGACCCCGCGAAGGAGTTTCCGGTGGATGGCGCGTCTGGCGAAGGATTCATGAACGTGGGCAACTCACTCGTGATGTCGCCGTCGCTCGTGACGAAGTATCTCGATGCTGCAAAGGACGTCGCCAGCCACGCGATGCTATTGCCGGATGGAATTCGCTTTTCGCCGAAAAACACGCGGCGCGATTGGACGGAGGAATTGCTTGCGGAGATTCGCGGCACGTATCGCGAGTTCACCGACAAAGGCGGCGGCACGTCGGTAAATCTCCAAGGCATTCGTTTCGACACGAAGGACGGTGGGGTGTTGCCACTCGACAAGTATCTCGCTGCGCTGCTGGAGGAACGCGTGGGAGGACGGAAGGCTTCGTCTGCGACGAATGGATTGAGCGGCAAGTATCTCAAGACGCTGCGCGAGAGACTGATCTCCCGGCAGCCAAACTTACTCCTCGATCCGATTCGCGCTCGCTGGCGTTCGGCGAAACCGGAAGATGCGGCAGCGCTGGCGAAAGAGATTTCCCAGTGGCAACACGCGTTATGGAAATTCAATTCGGTTGGTCACATCGGAAAGAAGAACGGCCCGGCAGCGTGGATGGAAGCGCTCACGCCCATTCAGTCGAAACAGGAAGTGCGGCTGAAACTCCCCGCATCCTCCGAGGCGACGGAGATCACGCTCTATCTCACGGCGTCAGATGCGGGTGACGGCAACAAAG
>DATHEW010000661.1:0-2265 GCA_035318425.1 Candidatus Acidiferrum sp.
GCATTCCTCAATCACCTGGGAATCGAGCGCGCGATCATCGGCGGGATCTCGATGGGCGCCGCGATTGCGCTGCACTTCACGCTTATCCATCCCGAACGCGTGCTGGGGTTGGTGCTTTCACGGCCCGCATGGCTCGATGAAAGCCGCGCGGACAATCTCGGCGTGTTCTCGCGGCTCGCCGAGTTCATCCGCAAATACGGCGCGTGGGAAGGCGCGCAACGGTACCAGCAGACCGAAGCGTTTCAGCACGTCCTGAAAGTTTCGCCCGACAACGCCAACTCCCTGCTCGCGCAGTTCGCGCATCCGCGCGCTGAAGAAACCGTGGCGAAGCTGGAACGCATTCCCGCTTACCTACCCAGGCATTCGCGTGAAGAATGGAAACGCATCACTGTGCCCACGCTCGTGCTGGTGAATCGCCAGGATGAAATTCATCCATTCGAGTTTGGAGATGTGCTCGTGCGCGAAATTCCGGGATCCATATTGCGCGAGCTGACACCCAAGTCGGTCAGCAAAGAAAAGCACGGCGCGGACGTGCAACGGTTCCTCTCGGAGTTTTTTGTCGGCAACTTTTCGAAATAGCCATGGTCAAATGCTCCACCTCGCTCTGGTCGGCTGATCTTGCGAACCTCGGCGCGGAGATTCGTCGCGTCGAACCGTTCAGCGAACGTTTCCACATCGATGTCGCTGACGGACATTACGTTCACAACTTGCTGTTTTTCCCCGACCAGGTGAAGGCGTTGCGAGCGCATAGCAAACTGCCGTTTGAGATTCATCTGATGTGTAGTGATCCGCTAAGTTGGATCGATCCATTCGTCGAAGCCGGCGCGGACATCATTATCTTCTGCCTCGATTCCGCGAGGGACCCTGACGAGGTGCTGCGCGCGATCAAGTCACAGGGTAAACAAGCGGGCGTGTCGTTGCTGATCCACGAAGACCTGGAGCTTGTTGAGCCTTACTGGAAGAACCTCGACGTGCTCTGCATCGTCGGCACCGCAATGGGGATCAAAGGCGCGTCGATGGACGCGGGTGTTCCAGAAAAGATTCGGCGCGCGCGCAGACTGATCGATGAGCGGAAACTCAACACGGTCATTGAAGCCGATGGTGGGATTCGTCGCGAAACCGCGCCCTCGATGGCAGCGGCAGGCGTGGACTACATCGTGCCCGGATCACTGATGTTCAAAGAGCACCCGCCGGAGATGCGGCAGTGGCTTGCCACGTTGAAACGCGACTGATCCATGCGCGCGCGCAAACAGTTCGACGTGCTCGGGCTCGGTTGCGCCGCCGTGGACGACATTCTCTACGTGGACGAATACCCGCCGGCTGACGCGAAGGTTCACGTTCGCCGCCGTGAACGCCATTGCGGTGGACTGACTGCCACGGCTCTCGTCGCCGCCGCGCGACTTGGGGCGAAGTGCGCATTCGCCGGCACGCTCGGTTTCGATGAAGACTCGGAGTTTGTCATCGAGACGCTGCGCCGTGAGCGAATGAACGTTGATCACGTGGTGAGACGCCGCGATGCGGGGCCTGTGATCTCGACGATCATCGTCGATGAACAGCGCGGCACGCGGAACATCTTCGCTTCGATCGAGCAATCGCGCGGCGCCGACCCCAAACGGCCTTCTCGCGCGGTCATTGAATCCACGCGTGTGCTGTTCGTCGATTACTTCGGCGTCGAAGGAAACTTGCGCGCTGCGAAGGTCGCGCGAGCGGCCGGTGTTGCCATCGTGTCCGATCTCGAGCGAACGAAGCTCACCGGAATGAACGAACTGATCGCGTTGATCGACCATCCGATCTTCTCGCGCCGCGCCGCCGCGGAGTTGACCGGCACAGAGAATCCAGCAAAAGCAGTCGTGGATCTCTGGAACGACGCACGCGACACTGTCGTAGTGACCTGCGGCGAACAGGGCGCATGGTTTGTTTCGCGTGATCAGCGCCAGCCGAAGCACGTTTCCGCATTCAAGGTGAAGGCGATCGATACCACCGGCTGCGGCGATGTCTTTCATGGCGCTTACGCTGCGGCACTCGCCCAGGGCATGGATGCGGAGCAACGAATTCGGTTCGCGAGCGCGACGGCAGCGTTGAAAGCAACGCGACACGGTGGACAATCCGGTATCCCCTCACGTGCCGAGGTGCAGAAATTTCTTCGCGCGGCCACGTGAGGTTTGTTCAAGATGGGCCACAGCCATGAACACGCAGGACCTCGAACTCGCGCTCGCTGAAATCCCGATCCTCGACATCCACACGCACCTCGTCGGGGGCAAACTC
>DATHEW010000662.1:0-4878 GCA_035318425.1 Candidatus Acidiferrum sp.
CGGATGATTACGAATTGCCGCCGAAGTTGAACGATCTGCCGCTCATGGGCGCTGGCGTTTTAAGCTGGCGGGATCGTCGCGTGTCGATGGTGTGCCTCGATTCCAAGCGCAAAGGAATGCTCTTTCTTTTCGTCGTGGACACGTCATCTCTCAAAGCGCCGCCGCTCCAACAGGAGGTCGCACCGGTTGGATCACTGAATACAGTCAGTTGGACTGCGGGAGGAAAGACTTACCTGTTGGCCGGGAGCCTGGAGAAAGAAGAACTCACGCAACTGCTCTGAACCCGGGAGTCCGAAGCCGAATCCAACAGAAGGAAACAAAGAGAATAAAGCGAAGGGTTTTCGACTAGTCCAATTCGGTTCCATTCCGTGCGTCACGAACTTTCGGCAAGCCCTTCTGCCTTCGTTGGCTTCTGTGAAATGAACTTCGGAACGCGGGCTGAGTTCAGCGGAGCGAGCGCCAGCTTCAATACGGGTAGTCGGACGAACCTTCCTGCACAGAAGTCCGGTTCATCAGCCAGTAAAAATCAGCGCGCTCTCCATAAGGGATCGTGATCGGCAACGGCGCTGCGTCCGGTTGTGCCGGCAGTTTCGTGAGCTTGTTGCGCCAGCGATGCCACTCCGCGTGTCCATCCACATACGTGAGAATGGCCCCGCCACGATGAAACGACGCCGGCAGATCGATCCACTGCTGCTGGCTGTAGCGATTCAGGAAGTAACCGTCATTGATGCTGTCCGGGTGTTCCTCGATGAGCGCGAAAATCCGAGAAGGTTCGGGAACCTCTCCCAGTTTCATGAACTGTCGGTAGCCGGGATTGTTTGTGTTCTGGCCGCCGGCCATGAACTCTCCGGCATTCCCGATCATCGCATTCATCGACACGCTGCGGACGCGCGCGCGCCAGCGGGCATGTTTTTGAACATCGCTGAGCACGGTGTCTGAGGGGCACTTGAACATCCCGGCAATCCCGCCGACGTAGGGTCCCAGGCCGCCCACGCCGAGCAGCCAGGTGTTCGTGTTGTACTGGTCCAGTTCCCAGTTCATCACGTCGTTGGCCCAGTTGAGGTATTCGCCCCTGGCCACCGTTTCATCGATGCCTTGCGGACCCATATTGAACGGCAAGGCGTCTTCGCGATCACCAGCGTAGAGATGAATCGCCAGACCGAGTTGGCGCATGTTGTTAAGGCAGAAAGCTTCCTTACTTCTCTCTCTCGCGCCGCTTAGCGCGGGAATCAGCAGGGACGCGAGGATCGCCATGATCGCGATGACGACAAGCAATTCCACCAGCGTGAACGCGTGGACACGCCTGGCTCGGCCGGACTTGCGGCAACGCACTTGGGTCTTGATGCGCACGCTAGTGATGTTGCCGCACCCTAGAAAACTCTTTCCGAATCGTCAACCCGGGGCCGGCCTGATTTTTCGGGCAGACAGGTGGCAGTTTGTGGAGTGGATGGAAGGCGCTGGTGCATCAGGCCATGATCTCTTCCACCACGCGCCCATGAACATCCGTGAGCCGAAAATCGCGCCCGGCGTAACGATACGTGAGCTTCTCGTGATCGAGCCCAAGCAGGTGAAGAATCGTCGCGTGGAAGTCGTGAACGTGAACGGGATTCTCCGCCACCTTCATGCCGAGTTCATCGCTCGCGCCGTAAACCATGCCTCCCTTCACGCCACCACCCGCGAGCAACATCGAGAACGCGGTGTGATGATGATCGCGACCGGCTTTCTGCTTGTCGCGATTCTCGGCGTAAGGCGTGCGGCCAAATTCTCCACCCCAGATGACAAGCGTGTCCTTCAGCATGCCGCGCTGTTTTAAGTCTGAGATCAGCGCCGCTGCCGCCTTGTCGCTATCGACGCATAGCTTGCGATGACCTTCATTGTGATCGCTGTGCGTGTCCCACGGCTGGTTGTTCGAGTTCGTGTAGTAAACGGTCACAAAGCGCACGCCGTCTTCCACGAGCCGTCGCGCCAGCAGGCACGAGCGCGCGAACGGCGTGTCCCCGTACATCTCGCGCACATGCTTCGGTTCACGTTCGACGTCGAACGTCTTCATCGCTTCCTTCTGCATGTGGAAGGCCGTCTCCATCGCTTTAATCTGTCCTTCGAGTTCAGGATCATTCTCGCGTCGCGCGGCATGGCGGCGGTTCAACGTCTGCACGAGATCGAGTTGCTCCAACTGCTGCGCATCGGTGAGATGCGGGTTTTTGATGTTCGCGAGCAGCTTGTCCACCTTCATGTTGCTCGTGTCGATGCTCGCCGCCTGAAACTCCGCGGGCAGAAAACTGTTACTCCACAACGCTGGCCCCACCACAATCTTCGGACTCGGCCGCAAGACGACGTATCCCGGCAAGTTCTGGTTCTCTGTGCCGAGACCGTAGAGCAGCCACGAACCCATCGATGGCCGGATCGGTTGCACGTTCCCGGTGTGCATCTGGAGCAAGGCCGGCTCGTGATTCGGCACGTCGGTTCTCATCGAACGAATCACGCAGCAATCGTCGATGATCTTCGCGAGGTTCGGCAGCGTCTCGCTCACATCGATGCCACTCTGCCCATGCTTGGCGAAGTTGAGTGGCGACGGCATGAAGCCGCTGCCCTTGGACTTCTTGAACAACTCGCCTTCCGGCTGCTGGCCGTCGAGTTTCAGCAACGCAGGCTTCGGATCAAATGTGTCCACGTGCGATGGCCCGCCATTCATGAAAAGGAAAATCACCCGCTTCGCTCTCGGCGCGAAGTGTGGCACCCGACCGTTCGCCTGAGCGAACAACGCTTGCGGCCCGACCAACCCGGCGAGACCGACCATTCCGAAACCGCCGCACATCCGCCGCAACATATCGCGGCGGGAAAAAACGTTAGCGGGACGAGATCTGCGAATCCCTAACTGAAAATATGGGGACTCGCCGAGATCATCTCTCCGTGAATGGTTTGAGTCAGTCCACATAAAGCATTTCATTCGAGGCCAGCAACATCTGCGCGTATTGCTCCCAGCGCGTCATCTCGGGAGCCTCGGGCTTGCCCAGGAAGGCAAGCGCCAGCCTCGTCTCATCGCGATCGGGATTTCGTCCGAAGAGCAGCACGTACGCGCGCTGCACGCGCGATTCGTCGTTCTCCTTCGGATTTGCCGTGAGCCGCGCCGCCAATGCTTTGGCGCGATCAATTACAAACCGGCTGTTGAGCGCGAACAGCTTCTGCATTGCGGTCGTGGTGACGGCGCGCTTTTCCGCGTGGACGTTCGCGTCGGGATAATCAAAAGCCATCAACGTGCTATTCAGTTGCAGCCTGCTGATGCGCGCGTGAACGGTGCGCCGGAAATTCTGCGCGTCATCCAGTTCTTTTGAAGCGCCGCTGCTCAAATCCAGTTCGCCGCTCGCGAAGAGCACCGCGTCACGCCATTGCTCGACCGTGAATCGCCGCCGATTCATCCGCCACAACGAGTCGTTCGCGGCATCAATCGCGACGTTGCTCTCATTCGCATGCGAGTCCTGGCGATACGCGGACGACAAAACAATTTGGCGCACCAATGACTTCACCGACCAGCCATCCTGCATGAATCGCGACGCCATGAAATCGAGCAATTGCTGATTCGACGGCGGCTCGCCCGAGTGACCGAAGTTGCTTGGCGTCTGCACGATGCCTTGGCCGAAGAGCATTCCCCAAACACGATTCACCATCACGCGCGCTGTCAGCGGATTCGCAGACGATGCGATGGCCATCGCGAGTTCCTGCCGACCACTGCCATTGGTGAACGCGACCGCATTCTCCTCTGCCAGCACGCGGATGAAGCGACGCGGCGCGATGGCTCCCTTTCGCTCCACATTGCCGCGGATAAACACGTTGAGATCTTTCGCCTCAGCCTCGTCCTCGATCATGTGGATCGCGGCGGGATTCATCTTCTTCGCGTCTTTAGGTTTCTCTGAATTGTCTTCCTTCTCCGTCGTCGTGCCAGGCGTCTTGTTCACCATGCGCGTGCTGGCGAACACGCCCGCGAGCGCGTAGTAATCTTCGCGCGTGATCGGATCAAACTTGTGATCGTGACAACGCGCGCACGCGACCGTCAGTCCGAGAAAGGTGCGGGTCACCGTGTCCACGCGGTCTTCCCATTCGTCGGCCATCACTTCGATGCGGCCACGATTGTAATACTTGGGGCCAAGCCCGATGAACCCGAGCGCCGCGAGATCATTCGTGCGGTCGAACTTGTCAGCGGCGAGTTGCAGCTCGATGAACTCGTCGTAACGCAGATCGCGATTGAACGCGCCGATCACCCAGTCGCGATACTTGTACGCATTGGGATAAAAGAACTTCGTATCGCTGCCGACCTGGTGCGCCTGATCTTCCGCGTAACGCGCCAGCGGCAGCCACATGCTGGCCATGCGTTCGCCGAATCGTGGCGACGCAAGGAGGCGCTCGACAACGTGCTCGTAGGCATCGGCGCGCTTGTCCTTGAGAAACGCGGCGACTTCATGAGGTGTGGGTGGCAGTCCTGTGAGATCGAAAGTGACGCGGCGGATCAACGTTGTCTTCTCCGCCTCCGCCGAAGGCGTGAGGTGCTTCGCCTCCAACTTGCTCAAAACGAAATGGTCCAATGGCTCTCGCGGCCAGCGCTTGTTCTTCACCACTGGTGGTTTTGGTGAAGCTGGAGATTGAAAAGCCCAGAACAGTTTTTCCTTTGCGAGATCAAGACCGTCATCCTCGGCTGCGCCTGAAGCTGCGTCACCCAGCGACAGCACAGTGATCAGGCCGCAGGCGAAAGTCACAGCGCGCCGCAGCGCGCGATTGGGCACAGCAAAGGACATGTTCGTGTTGACCGGGGTTGCTCGAATACCTGACGCCTTCCCGCCCGCACTATTCACGCGCCTTTTCAGCGAGCGCAAGGAGCGAGGACGA
>DATHEW010000663.1:0-4307 GCA_035318425.1 Candidatus Acidiferrum sp.
GGGCAGTCGCGCGTAGAGCTTCGGCAACGCGCGATTCAAGAACTCCGCGACAGTGAATACAATGGCGAGCGCGAGGATGGGCGCGAAGTCGAACCTGCCGATCCGGAGCGGGACAACGGCGAGCGGACGGAGCAGTTGCCGCGCGGTGTTGCTGACGAATTGCCACATGGGCGCCGGTCCGAAATAGACGTAGCTCGTCACGATGTGCAGCACGAGGACGAAGGCGATCACATACTTCCACGCCAACCACGCGCCGATTCCGATCAGCACCGCTTCCTGGATTCGATGCGTGAAAGAGTTCACCGGCGCTTGCACGCCCGCGAACGAAAGGAGCGGGCCGACGACGATCCAGAACACCGCGCCAATGAGGAATGGCAACAGAAACTTGATCCCACGTGGCAGTCTGTCGATCGGCCCGAGCAGAACGCGGAAGAATGCCTGCCAGGAATTTGTCGCGGGTGCCTTGTGGTTCAATGCAGAGATGAGCAGCGCACAGAAATAAAAAGCGCCGCCGAACACGACGAAGCTGAAGAACGAGAACAGCAACATTCTGCCCAGGCTATCACTGCGAAAGGGAACCTTGATCGCCACCAGTGAAAGCCGCGGCATCCAGTGCGTCGCCGAGCCGATCTGCCAGTAAAGGATGGCACGGATCAGCAGCATTGAGACGAGCACCGCGGGCGAAGTCCATCGGTCCCGGCGTGCTGGTTCGGCACGGCGCAACGTGCGGACCAAAGCGATTCCGTTGGCGCGCAGCGGACTCACTCCCCTGCTCCACCAATTGAGCCAGAGCAGCAGCGCGGCGCAGTTGAGGAAAAAATCGAGGACGCTCATGTGCGTTCGCGCTCGTTGTAATGGCCGCGCGAACGGCGTGTCACATCATTTTCAAGAGCGTGTCGGCCATCTCGCTCGGCGTGACGGCAACACCGATGCCCGCGGCCTTGAACGCTTCGATCTTCGCCGCAGCCGTGCCTTTGCCGCCGCTGACGATCGCTCCCGCGTGTCCCATGCGTCGTCCGGGAGGCGCAGTCGCGCCGGCAATGAAACCCGCGACTGGCTTCGTGCCGTTCTGCTTGATCCACTCGGCAGCTTCCTCCTCAGCGCTCCCGCCAATTTCGCCGATCATGATGATGCCCGTTGTCTCCGGATCAGCCATGAAGAGTTTGATCACGTCGAGGTGCGAAGTGCCATTCACTGGATCGCCGCCGATGCCGACACAGGTGCTCTGGCCGACGCCGCGCGACGTGAGTTGCCACACCGCTTCATAGGTCAACGTGCCGCTGCGGGAGACGACGCCGATGCTGCCCTTCTTGTGAATGTAGCCCGGTGAAATGCCGATGCGGCAGCCGCCATGTGAATCTTTACCTTCACCCGGCGTGACGATCCCCGGACAGTTCGGCCCAATGAGCCGCGTCTTCTTTCCCACCATGCCCTGCTTCGCGCGCACCATGTCGCGCACGGGAATTCCTTCCGTGATCGCGACCACGAGATCGAGCCCCGCATCCACGCCTTCGAGAATCGCATCGGCCGCAAACGGCGGCGGGACGAACACGGCGCTCGCCGTCGCGCCGGTCGCCTTCACCGCTTCAGCCACGGTGTCGAAGATCGGCACCTTCGCGCCCGCGTGCTCGAAGAATTGTCCGCCCTTGTTCGGCGTCACGCCGGCGATGACCTGGGTGCCGTATTCGATCGAGAGCCTGGCATGGCGCGCACCGAATTCGCCGGTGATGCCTTGGATGAGAACTTTGGTTTGGGGAGTAACGAGAATAGCCATGTGAAAGGAAAGTAATCAGTAATCAGTGGAGCAGTAATCAGCGTCCCGGGTTCCGCTTGTGAATGCAGATCGAGTTCCCGTCCGGATCGTGAATCATCGCCATGTGGCAAACCGGCGTCGGCATTGGTTCCAAGCGGAACTTCACGTTGTGCTTCTTCAGGTGAGCGATCGCCTCATCGAAATCTTCGACTTCGAGCGCGACTGAGCAACCGTCGGGGCTTGGTTTCCAGCCTTCAGCGGCGCCGATCGCCAATGCGTTAGGGCCGAATTCGTATTCGGTCCACTTGCCGTGCGCGGTATCCGTCACGATCGTCGGCTTGAGATTCAACACGCCTTCATAGAATGCGCGCGCTCGCGGCATGTCGGTGACCGCGTAGCATGAGAATGCGATTTCCAAAACCTTCATGCGATCCTCACTTCAATGACGCGACGGCTTTTTGTGCCGCATCAGCCATGCTGTCGCCCCTGATGATTGTCAGGCCGCTCTCCGCCAATGTCTTCTTGCCCGCGACAACGTTGTTCCCCTCGAGACGAACGACGAGCGGGAGATTCAGTCCGGTCTCTTTGACCGCAGCCACGATTCCAGTGGCGATGACGTTGCAATCCATGATGCCGCCGAAAATGTTCACGAAGATCGCTTTCACATGCGGGTCGCTAAGAATAATTCTGAATGCCGCCGTGACCTGGTCTTTGCTCGCGCCGCCGCCCACGTCGAGGAAGTTCGCCGGGTTGGCCCCAAAATGCTGGATAATGTCCATTGTCGCCATCGCAAGGCCGGCACCGTTGACGAGACAGGCGATGCTGCCGTCGAGCTTGATGTAGTTCAGGTTAAACTTGCTGGCCTCGATTTCGAGCGGCGATTCCTCGGCAAGATCGCGCATCTCCTGAATGTCCTTGTGCCGATAGAGCGCGTTGTCATCGAGGCTGATCTTCGCATCGACCGCGATCATCTTTTCTTTGCCGTCCGGCCCCACGCAGATGCAGAGCGGATTGATTTCAACGAGTGACGCATCGCATTCCCACCACGTCTTGTAAATACCGGCGAGCAACTTGGAGCATTGGCCCGCGAGGTCCCCTTTGAGTCCGAGCGCTGCAGCAATCTTGCGACCTTGCCATGCCTGAAAACCCATCGCCGGATCAACGTGTTCCTTCACGATCTTCTCCGGGGTTTTCTCGGCGACTTCTTCGATGTCCACGCCGCCTTCCGTGCTGGCCATGATGAGCGGCTGGCTGGTCGCGCGATCGAGCAGCACGGCGAGATAAAATTCCTTCTTGATGTCTTCAGCCGCCGCAACCAGCACCGTGCTCACGACGCGGCCGTCGGGTCCGGTCTGCTTCGTGACGAGCGTATTGCCCAGCATCGCCTTCGCATGCGCGACCGTTTCTTCCGCGGACTTGGCGATCTTCACTCCGCCTTTGAAGCCGTCCTTGAATGTTCCTTTGCCGCGACCGCCCGCGTGGATTTGAGATTTAATGACCGCCAACTTGTGGCCCGAGCCGAAGATTTTTTCCGCGGCAGCATTGGCTTGATCGACTGTCTTGCACGCCTCACCTGTCGGAACTGCGACACCGTATTGGGCGAGAAGTTGTTTGGCTTGGTACTCGTGAATATTCATCAGGGAAAATGTTGTAGCTCCTCAGCGCGCACTCACCGTTGCTCAATCGGCACCACTTTCAAACCGACCGGTCCCGTGTATTCGCTCTGAGGACGAATGAGGCGATTGTCGGCCAATTGTTCCAGCACGTGAGCAGTCCATCCGCTCGTGCGCGCGATGGCGAAGATCGGCGTGAAGAGATCGATCGGAATGCCGAGCGAGTAATAAACGGTGGCGGAATAGAAATCGACGTTCGCGTTCAAGCCTTTCTTCTCGAGCATCAGTTGCGCGATGCGTTCGCTCATCTGAATCCATTTGGGATCGCCCAGCTTGGCGCTGAGGATTTGTGCCATGCGCTGCAAGTGGGGCGCACGCGGGTCGAGCGTTTTGTAAACGCGATGGCCGATGCCCATAATCTTGCGCTTCTGCGCCAGGCAATCTTCGATGTAAGCGTCCACGTGGTCTATCGAACCGATATCCTGGAGCATCTTGATCACGCCTTCATTCGCGCCGCCGTGGAGCGGACCCTTCAGCGTGCCGATCGCCGTAGTGATGGCGGAATACATGTCACTCAACGTCGCAATCGTCACGCGCGCACTGAATGTCGAGGCATTCATTCCGTGATCCGCATGGAGCACGTAACAGATGTCCATCGTGTCCTCCATTTCTTTGGAAGGCTTCTCACCATTGATCATCCAGAGAAAATTCGCGGCCTCGCCGAGCGTGGGATCAGGCGGAACCAACTCCTTCTTCTGTCGAGCGCGATGGGAGTAAGCGACGCACACGCCGATCTGCGCAATCAGACGCCGGGCCTTGGCACGTTGCGCATCCATCGTGTCGTTCTCGGCCATGGTGTCGAAGCAACCCAGCGCTGAGATCGCTGTGCGCAACGCATGCATCGGCGGCGTGCTGCGCGGGAGTTTTTTGATAATCTCGAT
>DATHEW010000664.1:0-2113 GCA_035318425.1 Candidatus Acidiferrum sp.
AACAAATGTTCGACGAAATCCTTGTCGTCGTCAGCCTGGGCTTCACGCGTGGACATGCCGATCACGCCCTTCCCACCGCGCCGTTGCGAACGATATTGGCTGATGTTCGTGCGCTTGATCAGGCCATTATGCGTGAGCGTAATGATCACGCCTTCGTTCGCGATGAGGTCTTCGATCGCCATCTCGCCTTCGTCTGGAACGATTTCACAGACACGCGGCGTGGCGTGCTTCGCCCTGATTTCCTGAAGCTCGGCTTTGATAATCGCCATCACCCGCGACTCCTTTGCGAGGATGTCTAGCAGGTCTTTGATTTTTTCCAGCAACTCGCCGTACTCACCGCGGACCTTGTCGATTTCCAAACCGGTCAGACGATAGAGCTGAAGTTCGAGAATGGCATCGACCTGGCGATCGGTCAGCGACCAGCGGCCTTCGACGAGGCGCGACTCGGAGCGAATCAGGATTCCCCATTTCTCGACTTGGAGACGCGTCCACTCGAACGCGAGCAGCTTGATCTTGGCCTCCTCGCGATTGCGCGAGCTGCGAATGATGCGAATAAATTCGTCGAGATTCGAAAGCGCGGCAATGTAGCCCTCCAGCAATTCCGCTCGTTCCTCCGCCTTGCGAAGCTCAAACCGGGTCCGTCTCAAAACGACTTCACGGCGATGCTCGATGTAGGCCTGAATCATCTCCTTCAGGTTGAGCGTCTTTGGCCGGCCGTGATCGATCGCAAGCGCGTTGACCGCGAAGGAAATCTCAAGCTGCGTGTGCTTGTAGAGATTGTTGATGACGACCTTCGCGATCGCATCGCGCTTCAGCTCGATGACCAGCCGCGTGTTCTCGTCCGACTCGTTCCGCATCGCCGAGATGTCGGTAATGATCTTCTCGTTCACGAGATCGGCGATCTGCTGTTCGAGCGCAGCGCGGTTCACGTTGAAGGGAATCGCTGTGACGATGAGTTGCTCGCGTCCTCCCTTGAGCTGCTCGACGGTTATTCTGCCGCGCAACCGCATACTGCCACGGCCAGTCATGAAATAATTCCGAATGCCTTCGGTGCCGCAGATTTCGCCGCCCGTCGGAAAGTCCGCCCCTTTGATGAACTTCATCAGCTCCGGAATTGTGATCTGCGGATTGTCGATCTGCGCGCAAATGCCATCGACGATTTCGCCAAGGTTATGCGGCGCCATGTTGGTGGCCATGCCGACCGCGATGCCCGTGCCGCCATTGACGAGCAGGTTTGGGAACGCCGCTGGAAGGACGGTCGGCTCCGTCAGACGCTCATCGTAATTCGGGACGAAATCGACGGTGTCTTTGTCCATATCGGACATGAGCGCTGCGCCGAGCTGCGTGAGCCGCGCCTCGGTGTAACGCATCGCCGCCGGCGGATCGTTTTCAACGGAACCGAAATTGCCTTTTCCATCAACGAGCCGTTCAC
Source organism: Candidatus Acidiferrum sp. (assembly GCA_035318425.1). Lineage (GTDB taxonomy): Bacteria > Verrucomicrobiota > Verrucomicrobiia > Limisphaerales > SIBH01 > JANNGC01. The sequence goes on from DATHEW010000664.1 coordinate 1,433, forward strand.
GCATCGCCCAGCGCTGCGCCATGTGAACGAGCGTCGGATAAATTACCGCTTCGCCGTGCGGATGGTAATTACCCGATGTGTCACCGCAAATCTTGGCGCACTTCATGTGCTTGCGGCCGGGGAACAGGTTCAACTGCTCCATCGCAAACAGGATGCGACGCTGCGAAGGCTTCAGTCCATCTCGCACGTCAGGCAGCGCACGGGAGATGATCACTGACATCGAGTAGTCGAGGAACGAGTTCTTGATCTCGTCCGCGACGTTGATCTTCGTGATCTTCTCGTTGGCGGCGAACAGCGGGATGCCGGTCCCGCCGGGGCGTGACTCGTTGTTCTCAGGAGGTGTTGTGGTCGAATCGTTTTCGTCAGGCATGGGTAGAAAAATTATCTCGCAGCGGCACTCGCAGGCGGAAACACGGGGACATTGATAATTTCCGCGGCATCACGCAGGCGCGCATCAGTAGTGGCGAGCGGAAAATCCTGGCAGAGATCGACGGTGGCCAGGTGCAGCGCGTCCAACGTGCGCAAAGGCACCTCCGGATGGCATTGGTCGAGCGCCTGGTTTGCTTTTCGAAGCACCACTGAATTCAACGACTCGATCCGAATCTCCTTTGCTTCCACACGTTTCTGAAACTCCCCCCAGGCGCGACGTCGATCAGCCGTTGAAATCTTCCCGGCGCGCTC
>DATHEW010000665.1:0-3474 GCA_035318425.1 Candidatus Acidiferrum sp.
ATCACGGTACTTCACTGCTTAATTCCGCGCCTTGAACGACGCGGTCACACACTGGATTCAAAGCACGGGCCCGTGGGCGCCTTGGGCGGCCGTCGCACTGTTCCTCGTCGGATCGTTGCTCATGATCTGGCGGTTGGAATCCATGAACGCCAGTGGCATGGAAGGAACGGTCCTCGGCACGCTCGTGATGCCGTATTGCTCCGGCCTGGGGAACCTCATCTTCGCTTACGTGTTCGGAAAATCCGGTGGCAACTCGCGTGAGGTGATGACCAATTGTCTCGTCAACAACGTCACCAACATGACGTTGTTGATCGGGCTGCCCGCCGCGATCTGGGGTTTGTCGCTCGTCTCAACGAAAAAAACGGGTGGCGGAAAGAAGAGCAAAACCTCCGCCGATCCGCAGCGCATGAATCGCCTGTCATTGTTGCTCACACTCACCGCCGCGGCATTCTTCACCGGCGTGATGTGGGCGCTCGGGCGCGACGGACGCATCGACTTCGGAGATGGCCTGGTCCTCGTCGGCGTCTTCCTGTTCTGGCAAGTGATCCACGTCTTCGAAGTAATCAAGACCGGCGCGCAAAAGAATCAGTTCGGGCTGATGTTCTTCATCGACCTGACGCTGCTGATCGCCGGCGCTTATGCCGTTTACATCAGCACCGACTGGCTCGTCACCTGGGTGCAGTCGCTGAAAACTGGATTCATTAGTGCGAAGCATTTGGGCTGGCTAAGCGGATGGCTCATGGTCCTGCCCAACGCGCTGCTTGCATTCTTTTACGCGTGGCAGAAACGGCCCGAGGTCGTTTACACCTCGCAGGTTGGCGACGGCCACATTTGCATCCCGCTGTGCATCGGAGTGTTCGCGCTGTTCCGTCCGATTCCCGTGCCGGAGTTCTTCCAACTCGGCGTATGGCTGCTCGTCGGCGCGGCGACGCTTCATTTTGTTTTCGTGAGCTTCTTCGGAAACCTGCCGCGCGTGATCGGCTGGCTCCTGGTCGGAGCGTACGGCGTGTTCCTCTGGAAGGGACTCGGTGTGCGCTAGAGTGACTGCCGAAAGTAACCTTCCGAATCCCTTACCTTTTGATCAGCCGTTCGACCAAAATACGTCGTGTGATGAAAACGTTCTTCAGACGATTGCTCGGCATTCTCATCGTTCTCATCGTGTTGACGGGCTTCGTCTGGCTCGTGGCATTTTCAGTTGTCACCGTGCCGGCGGCCGATGAAAGCAAACCACAACGCGCTTTGGTGCTGACGTGGTTTCGCAAGAGCGCGATCGAACCGGGCGCTCTGGTCCTGGTCGAGCTGGACACCGATTCCGGCAAGACGCGCAGCATCCGGCGGGTTCAGCAGATTCGTCTTCCTGATCCTTCAGAGCGCCCGCGGGCGACGCGCGCGATCGGGCAGGCGCTTTTGGACATGGATTACAAACCGAAGTACGGCGTCACCATGCCTGTTGGTCCTGCGACAAACGATGTGGAGGTCGTGACGCAGCGGCGTCTTAAGGGAGTCGTGGTCCACCTCTTCGGCGCACGAAACTAAATACTTCACCGCACCACCTTCGCGGCACCGTGCTGATTGATCGCGACCTCCAGCGCACTCGTGGAAACAGCGGTCACAGTCGTCGTTCCACCAGGCCAGCGCACTTGCACGCGGTCACCCGTGCGCGCCATTACCTGTAGGGCACTGTCCTGCGACCAAGAACCTGAGCCAGCGTGGATCTCGCGGGCGGCGCCCCAACGCTCGCCATCACCGATGCGCAGCACTGCTCCGATCGCGGTGGGATTTCCAAGAGGACCGGCAAGCCGAACGCGAATGCCGGGACGGGCGAACGTATTGCGATACAGTTTCGTCTCCGCGGCGTTCTGCCCCACTGCGAGATCAACGCGTCCGTCCTGATCGAAATCGCAAACAGCCGCGCCGCGTTGTTCTCCGTAGATCGCGATCCCGCTCGTTTGACCTGGCACAGATTCAAACTGGCCTCGCCCGTTTCCGCGTAGATACAAACCGCGACCTGCATCGAGGCGTGAGGCGTCCGCAGGCATTCCGAAAAAATTTTGCGCGAGAAAAATGTCTTCACTGCCGTCGCCGTCAAAGTCTGCGACACACACGCCGAACGCGGGCGAGTACTGGGCTTCATCGGGCAATCGCACTGGATCAAAGTGATCACCCCGGTTCAGAAACACCATCGTCGAGACGCAATTCACTTCGAGAAATCTCGCGGTGCTGAAGTGTGGCGCGAGCACGTCCTTCACCTCGGTGCGGCTCCACTGCGCCCATGTGGAAAACTCGCGCTGAACCCACGGCATGCCGCGCTCAAATACGTCCAGCCGGCGCGCGGGAACATACCGTTGGGAAGCGGGATCAAAATACGATTCGATGATCTCCGTCACGCCATTGCCGTCAAAATCGCCGAAGTAAATGCGCAGCGGTTTCGCCCGGGCAAATTCATACTTGCCGTTCTCGCCCCAGTTCGCCGCGACGATGTCCATCCGTCCGTCGCCATCAAAATCTCCCGCGGTCACACCGGTCCACCAGCCGAGAAATTTCGACAGCCCCATTTCCGCCGTCACTTCGTGGAGGCGTCCACGCCGATTTTGAAAAGCCCGGATCGGCCCCCAATCACACGAGAGCACGAGATCAGGGGCACCATCGGAATTCAAATCAGTGAAGACCGCACCGTTCACAATACCAAGGTTCGTCCAGGAGTTTTGCGGGTCGCGAACAAGCTGACCGTTGTGTTGCCGAAGAATAAACGCCGCGACAGGCTCCGGATAATGCCCCGCCGCCGGGCTTCCACCCACGAACAAATCCAACGCGCCATCGTCATCCACATCTGCGGACGCGATCGGGCCTACGTTGAAACTCAATCCAGAGACAAGCACTGCACTCCCACGACTGCCCACTTGCAACAGAGCCGCTCCGTTCGTGTCGCCGTCGTCATCTCGCAAACCGACAATTAGCGACATCTCATTTGAAGCATTGAACCAGCTCACGATGGTTGATTGATCACGCGTCGTTTTCACCTCCGTCAGCGCGTTCGTGAAAGCCGTGAACAATCCGTTGCCGCTGTTGCGGAAGATAGATGCCTTGCCCGCGCTTCCGCTGCCCACGACCAGGTCGTCCGTTCCATCGCCGTCGATGTCGCACCACGTGATCCCGGGACCGAATTGGCTTAGTTTACGTGGCAGCAACGGCTGGCGTTCGAAGTCATCGATTCCTTGCTCAGCATGCCGATGATTCAGACGAGCGCTCACATCCTCGAAGTACGGAGGCTGTTGCAGAACAGACCTCGCAACCGACGGCGTCACAGATGTGGCCTCATCGATTACAATCTGTGAATTCGCCGGAACCCCATCGACCACACTTCGCTTTCCACTGCGCCAGGCGACTTCGATACGAAGTGTGTTCGTTGCCGAGCCGGCGGCGAAAACACGCATCGCATCGTCACACGACAAATAACGCCCGCCGCTGACCACC
>DATHEW010000666.1:0-9353 GCA_035318425.1 Candidatus Acidiferrum sp.
GTGATCTTTCTTCGAAAACGTGGACAGGAAAAGCAGAGTGCTTGTTAATGGTTAAGTGAACTGGTTTTCAAATTCCACAGGTGATTTATAATCCAAGGCGCTGTGGAAGCGCCGTGTGTTGTAAAAGGCTTCGATATACTCAAAGAGTTGCCGTTTGGTTTCGGTCTTTGTGGGTTGGATTACCGAGGCGAACGCCTCGGTTTTGAGCGTGGCAAAAAAGGATTCCGCCATGGCGTTGTCGTAACAGTTGCCCTTGCGGCTCATGCTGGCCGTGATGTGATAAGTGGCCAGCAGCGCCCGCTGGGCGCCACTGGCATACTGGACGCCCCGATCCGAATGGTGCAGGAGTCCTGGGGCGGGAGTCCGGCGCTGCCAGGCCTGCTTGAGGGCTGCTGTCACCAAGGAACTTTCCAACGAGTCGCCCGTCTGCCAGCCCACCACCTTCCGACTGCAGGCATCCAGGATGATCGCCAGGTAGAGCCACCCCTCGCGCGTGGGTAAATAGGTGATGTCACCGACCCAGATCTGATTGGGCCGCGCGGGCGCGGGCACTTTGGCCAGCCAGTTCTCAGCCACCGGCAGGCGGTGCTGGCTCTGGGTGGTCAGCGGTCGGAAGCGGCGCTTTTGCCTGGCGCGCAAGCCTTGCTGGCGCATCAACCGAGCGACGCGGTTCTTGCCACACCGTTCGCCGGCCCGGCCCAGCGCGATCTGTATGCGCGGACTGCCGTAAGTGCGCCGGCTTTGCTGGAAAATCGGCCCGATCTTCTCTGCAAGCCTGCGGTCCTGCACTCGTCGCGGCCGTTGGGCCTTGTGACGGTGGGCATAGAAGCCGGCGCGGGACACGCCCAGGGTTTGGCAAAGAAGTTGGATGGACTCGCCTGTGTGCATGGCCATCTGCTCGATCAGTGTGAACCGTCCAGCAACTCGGGCTGCGCCGAACAGATGGCCAAGGCTTTTTTTAGGATTTCACGCTGGCGCTGAGTGTAGGCCAGTTCGCGCCGCAGGCGTTGGTTCTCGCGTTCCAAATCGCCGGGAGCTTCTGTGAGCGCAACGGGGCCGCTCACCGGTTGATGTTCCTGCTTTTGTCGCCAACTGCGCAAGGTGTCCACACTGACGCCCAAATCGCGCGCAACATCGCGAAAAGGCTTCCCGCTGGTCAACGCCAGCTCCAACGCCTGTTGGCGAAAGACGGCGTCATAAGGTTTGTGAGCTCGTGGCATAGGTCTTCGCTTTCTTTTTAGCACTCCGCCTCACCTGTCTGCAAAATCGAAGAAACCTCACGGTGAAAACCGCATCCGGCACACCGCAGAGCGGACTGATGGGCTGGAAAGCGGCCCATTCACACGCTCTGGAGGCGCTCCAGACATAAGCATAAGAGTGGATGCTTCAAAAAGGGCAGTTTTTCAAAATCCTGTTAGGACAGCGCGCCCTGCCGTTGCTGCCGAATCGGAAATCTCCTTCGGTGATCGCTGTAGCTTTCAGAACGGGCACGCGCTTTTGTCCGTTACTGGCCTCACAACAAACTCCTTTACGCGAAACGGGGCGTGCTTAGTGTCGGCTGCCATGCCCAAGAAATTCGTTTTGTCACTCGCCACTCTTACGTTGCTGACTGCTATTGCGTTCGCGGCGGACAGCGCGCCGAGGAAGAAAATTCTCTATTTCACCAAGTCGAGCGGGTTCGAGCATTCGGTGATCTCGTGGAAGAACGGCCAACCCAGTTATTCAGCGAAAGTCCTCCAGCAACTTGGCGCTAAGAACGGCTGGGAAATCATGGAATCGAAGGACGGATCGAAGTTCAGCCCCGAGTATCTCGCGCAGTTTGATGCGGTGTTCTTTTACACGACGGGCGACCTTTGTTCGCCCGGCACCGACAAGCATCCGCCCATGAGCAATGCGGGCAAGCAGGCGCTGTTCGATTACGTTCGGAGCGGCAAGGGATTCATCGGTTCCCACGCGGCGTGCGATACTTTTCACACCGCGAACGAATCGAAGAAAGGGCCGGATCGCTATGCAAATCACGGCGAGCAAGCTGATCCTTACGTGCGCTTCATCGGCGGCGAATTCATCAAGCACGGCGCGCAACAGGTCGCCACGAACACAGTCACCGATTCGAAGTTTCCTGGTTTTGAAAAGATCGGCGCGAGTTACGCGCTGCATGAGGAGTGGTATTCGCTGAAAGATTTCACGCCTGACATCCACGTGTTGAGCGTGATGGATTCGCCGGCGATGAAAGGTGAGGAATACAAACGCCCATCCTTCCCCACCACTTGGGCGCGCACCGAGGGCAAAGGACGCGTGTTCTACACCGCCATGGGTCATCGTGAAGACATTTGGACCAACTCGATCTTCCAGCAAATCCTGATCGGTGGGGTCAAGTGGGCACTCGGCGAACTGAACGCTGAGACGCTGGCGAACATCCGGCAGGTCGCACCAGGCGCTTACACGAACCCGCCGTATCCCGAGCCGAAGCCGGCGGCCACGGCGAAGGTAACGAGCGGCGCGAACCCCGTGAAGTAATCAGCGGCCCAACTCGTCCCGCAAAAACTTCGGCCGGTTGGTCGTGATGGCGTCCACGCCAACGTCCTTCAGCCGTTTCGCAATCGCCGGATCATCGACGGTCCACACAAAGAGTTTCAGTCCCGCCGCCTTTACCTTGGCGACAAATGCCGCGTCGATCGGCCACGAGTGCTGAAGGTTCAAGCCTTCGAACTTCGCAGCCTTGGCGCGTTCAATCAGCGGATCGAGTTCTGGAAACTTCCCCGTCTTCGCATCCTTTTTGTAATCGGCGAGGTAGTAATGTTCGATCTGCGGGAACTCTTCCTTGGAGGGCTTCAGGGTCTCATATTTGAAGCTGATGATGGCGAGTTCCTCAGGGGCGCGACCGGAGTTCCGGATCTCGCGGCTCAACTCTGGAAGGATTTCAGGCCCGCACTTGATCTCGAGCACGGCGCGTTTGCCTTTGGGGACCGTCGCCAGAATCGAGCTGAGAGTCGGGATGCTTTCGCCTTTGAACTTCGCATCTTTCCATGCGCCCACATCCAGCTTGTGTGCCTCGGCCAGTGTGAGGCTCGGGATTTTACGGGCAGTCTGCTCGAAACGTTTCGTGTCCGCGTCATGGAACACAATGAGCCTGCCATCCTTTGAGAGCCACAGATCGAGTTCGATCGCGTCGGCAGCCTGTTCCCACGCCAGCTTCATGGCGGACAACGAGTTTTCCGGTGCATCGAACGACGCGCCGCGATGAGCGATAATTTCCACACTGGAAATTGTCTGCGCGCCCAAAGCAAATGACAACAACAGCGGAACCAGCAACGTCTTCGTGTTCGTCTTCATGGATGCGCCCAATGAAGCGGAGAGAACGCTGTGCGGCAAGACTTTGCGCCAGCTCGAATATCGGCAGGCCAACGGGCGTCAACGTCCCGTCTCCAGCTTGCCAGGCGTGACCGGGCGTCAGGGGATCAGCCAAGCATGAAGTCGTTTAACCATCGTTGCGTCGCCGCCACACTCCTGACCGTGGCGTGGCTCTCCAGCAACGGCGTGCATGCGGCCGAGACGAACATTCGCGGCGCGCAGGTTTATAACGATGCTTGCCTGCGCTGCCACGGCAAGAGCGGCGAAGGCGTTCACGGCAAATATAACGACGCTCTGTTCGGCGATTGGTCGATTCAAAAGCTGACGCGCTACATCGCGAAGAACATGCCGGAAGACGATCCCGGCACCGTGACCGTCGCCGACGCCGAAGCCGTATCGCGCTACATCAGTGACAAGTTCTACTCCCGCGCAGCGCGCTTTCGAAACAATCCTGCGCGGGTCGAGTTGGTCCGTCTCACCAATCGCCAATACGTCAACACCGTCGCCGACCTGGTGAAAAGCTTCGGCGCCAATGATCCGGTGATCGGCCAGGAACGAGGACTGTCCGGCAACTATCGCCAGGGTGGACGTCGTGGCGGTGAGGAACGAAAAACCATCGAACGCGTGGATCGCCAGGTGAATTTCGATTTTAGCGACGCCTCGCCGTTCACGAATTACATCGGCTTCAAAACGAACATTACGGAGCGTACGACGAACGCGAACGGCAAAATCACTGCCGCCAAAACCAACGTGATGAAGCTCACCAACGAGTTCTCGATGAACTGGCGCGGCAGCTTGATCGCCGACGAGAGCGGCGATTACGAATTCATCATGAAGACGCCGAACGGCGCCCGGCTTTGGGTGAACGATGACGAAACACCGCTCATCGATGCGAGCGTCGCGTCTGGCGACATGACGGAACATCGTGCGTCGCTGCGGTTGATCGGGGGCCGCGCGTATCCGTTGCGGCTGGAATGCAACAAAGCTGCGAAGGACAAAACCGGCGCGGTCGCGCTGCACTGGCATCCGCCGCATGGCGTGCAGCAGATCATCCCTGCGCGAAATCTTACCAGAGCGCGCACCACGCCGACGTTCGTTGTCGCCACTTCTTTTCCCGCGGACGACAGCAGCGTGGGATACGAACGCGGCGTCTCCATTTCAAAGGCATGGGACGAAGCGACCACTCATGCGGCCATCAGCGTGGCGAATTACGCGGTGAGGAATCTCGACCGCCTCGCCGGAACGAAGGGCAATGCGACCAATCGCGCCGCGAAGGTGGAATCATTCTGTGCCGAGTTCGTGTCGCTCGCCTTTCGTCGCCCGCTCACCGATGAGGAGAAGCAGATTTACGTGACCTCGCAATTCAAGGCAGTCGCACGCGCGAAAGACGGCACGGCGCGAGCGGAAGAAGCAGTCAAGCGCGTGGTATTGCTCGCGCTGAAGTCGCCGCGCTTTCTCTACATCGGCCTTGATAACGCGCAACCGGACGACTATGCGGTCGCATCCCGCCTCTCGCTGGGATTATGGGATTCGGCGCCCGACGCGGAGTTGCGCAAACTTGCTACGAAGAAGGGACTGCGCACGCGCGAACAGATTGCCGGGCAATCCCGCCGCATGCTCGCCGATCCCCGTGCGCGCGCGAAGATGCAGGTGTTTTTCCATCACTGGCTTCAGGTGGATCGCGTGGACAATGTGGAGAAGGATTCGAAACTGTTCCCCGGCTTTACGCCTGAAATCATCGCTGACCTGCGCACGTCGTTGAACCTCTTCGTGGACGATGTCGTGTGGAGTTCGTCATCCGACTATCGCCGGCTGCTTACGGAAAATGACCTCTGGGTGAACGAACGCCTGGCGAAGTTCTACGGCGTAAAGGCGGATACGGATCACGACTTCGTGAAGGTGAACCTGAATGCGAAGGAACGTTCAGGCGTGATTACACATCCGTATCTGCTCGCGGCGTTTTCTTATCAGCGCTCCACCTCGCCGATCCATCGTGGTGTGTTCCTCACCCGCAACATCGTCGGACGCGCGTTGAAGTCTCCGCCGATTGCTGTCGCCTTCGACGACGCGGAATTCTCGCCCAACCTCACCATGCGGCAGAAAGTCGAGCAATTGACGCAACCCGACTCGTGCCAGGCGTGTCATTCGGTGATCAACCCGCTCGGCTTCAGCCTCGAACATTACGATGCCGTCGGCCGCTTCCGCACGAAGGACGGTGACAAGCCGGTGAACGCCGAAACCACTTACGTGCTCGATGACGGCACGAAGATTCGCCTGACCGGCGCGCCCGATGTCGCGGCATTCGCGACGAACAACGAGCGCGCCCAGAGTGCCTTCGTCGAACAATTGTTCCACGCCGTTGTCAAACAGCCTGTGCTCGCCTACGGCATCGACGCTCACGAGCGCTTGCGCAAATCATTCGTGGAGTCGGGGTTCAACATCCAGAAACTGCTTGTCGATATCGCCGTCCTTTCCTCGCTCCACGGATTGCCGGAACCGGACGTCGCGAAGAACTGAACGAGGCAGTGCGAGTAAGAATGCCGGAGAGCGGGTCCGGTTTGGAGTGCGCCGACTTGTCGCGCTGCTGTTTGGCGACCAGTCACTGCAGTCCAAAGCCGTTTCGCTTCCCGCGATCTGGCAGTTCCAATCGCACACATCGACATGCGGTTGCTTGTCAGTGACGGCGCATTCCCGCAATTTCCTCGCCGTGTCGGTGATTGAAGCACTCGGTCTCGCCCTTGCCGCCGCTGCGGCCGGCGGCATCAACGCCGTGGCCGGCGGGGGCACGCTCGTCACATTTCCCACGCTGATGGCCTTCGGCACGCCCGCGATCGTCGCCAATACAACGAGCACCATGGCGCTGGTGCTGGGGACGAGTGGCAGTGTGTTCAGCTATCGCAAACATCTTCCCCCAGTGAAGCGCATGCTTTGGCTGTTCACGCCGCCGAGCATCGTCGGTGGATTCATCGGGAGTTGGTGGCTCACGCGCACGAGTGACAAGACATTCGCGCAACTCGTCCCTTTCCTGATTCTGTTCGCGACCATTCTCTTTCTCTTTCAAGGCGCGTTGCGGCATCTCCAACTCATTCGCATGAACGAACCGGGCGCAACGCCGCGCGGCTGGCGTCTTGGCGCGGCGTTGATCTTCCAACTCCTCATCGCGATTTACGGCGGCTACTTCGGCGCGGGCATCGGGATTCTGATGCTGGCCTCATTGGGTTTTCTTGGCTTGAGCAACATCCATGAGATGAACACCGTGAAGACGGCGATCGGTTCGCTCATCAACATCGTCGCGGCGATCTACTTCATGGGGGCCGGGCTGATCGATTGGCCGAAGGCTGGCGTGATGACCGTCGGCGCGGTGATCGGCTATTTCCTCGGCGCGCATTTCTCGCAACAGATTTCGCAGAGCGCCGTGCGCATCCTGATCACGATCATCGGCTTCATGATTTCCGCGTGGACGTTTTACGAGCAGTTCGTGGCGCCGCATAAGTGAGGCTCGTCAGCCTGCACCGCGCGCGGCATGGTTCATTCATGTTCCAACAACTCTGCGTGCGCATCGTTCTGCTCGCTCTGTTCTCCACGGTGCATCTGACGGCGAATGCCGCATCGATCGTGTTGAGCGACCAACGTCTTCATTTGCGCAGCGGCGACAAGCCTGAATGGGACTGGTTCACGAACACGCCGGACGCGCGGCGCTTCGATGTAACGTTTGAAGCCAAGGCGAACGTTGGCGACGCGACGCTGTTCCTTCGTCAGGACGACGTGCGTCACGAGTGGCGCGTCGAACTCAATGGAAAGCGGCTCGGCAATCTGCACCTCATGGAAGCCGATCTGGTGCATACGCTGCGCATTCCTCCAGCCACGCTGCGTGACGGAACGAACACGCTCTCGATCATCCCACCACGTGACAACGACGACATTGTGTTGCATCGCGTGTGGATCGAACCACGTCCAATGGCGACGGCGCTAACTGAAGCAACCCTCGACATCGCAGTAACCGATGCAACCACTCTGAACCCATTGCCATCGCGCATCACGATCGTAGATGCGAATGCGTCGCTCGCTGCCATCTTCGCGCCCACGAACGCGCCGCTCGCTGTCCGTCCCGGCGTGATCTACAGCGGCGATGGCAAAGCACGCGTCGGTGTTCCTGCCGGGAACTACACGATCTATGCGACACGCGGGTTCGAATGGAGCGCGGCGACACAACGCGTTCACGTCGCAAGCGGCGATGTGGAACGCGTGTCCTTAACGATTCGACGCGAAGTTGATACGGGTGGGCTTGTGAGTTGTGACACGCACATCCATACCTTCACGCACAGCCGTCACGGCGACGCCACGACTGACGAGCGCATATTGACGCTGGCTGGTGAAGGGATCGAATTGCCCATTGCTACCGATCACAACTTGCAAGTGGACTTCGCAGCTCCCGCCGAACGGATGCGCGTGAACCGATCGTTCACTCCGGTGACCGGCAACGAAGTCACAACCGCGGCGGGGCACTTCAATATTTTCCCCGTCGAACTCACCGCGCGGGTGCCGGATCACAAGATTGCCGAGTGGCCGAAGCTGATGGAGGAATTGCGCGCGACGCCGAATGTGCGCGTCGTGGTGCTCAATCATCCGCGCAATGTTCACAACGGGTTCCAGCCATTCGCCGCGACGAATTACAACAGCGTGACGGGCGACAACAAACGCGGGTCCGAGTTCACCTTCGATGCGATGGAGCTTTTGAATTCCTCCGCGTTGCAGTCCGACTACATGCTCGTCTATCGGGATTGGTTTGCGTTGCTCAATCACGGCTATCGCATCACTGCCGTCGGATCGAGCGATGGCCATGACGTGAGCCGATACATCGTAGGACAGGGCCGCACTTACATCGCCTGCGACGACACCGATCCCGCACGCATCAATGTCGCGAGCGCGTGCTCAAACCTTCTCGCGGGTCACGCCAGTGTGAGCCTGGGCCTGCTCGCGACGATGACGGTTAACGATCGATTCCACATGGGTGATCTCGCCAGGAACCTCGCGGATGAATTCGTCGTCTCAGTCCGCGTCGCCGGGCCTTCGTGGATTGCGGCGACCAATGTTCAACTCTTTGCGAACGGGTTGTTGATTCGCGAGGCCAACCTTTCCGCGCCAGCATCAACTCGCGCGGGAGAAAAGGCGGTTGTGAATTGGAAGCTGCCACGACCTGCGTACGATGTGCATCTCGTCGCCATCGCCACTGGGCCTGGAGTCACCGCACCGTTCTGGGCGACAGCACGACCGTATCAGCCGTCGTCCTCGCATTGGGAACCGCGCGTCACCGGCTCAACCAATCCGATCTGGGTCGATGGTGATCGTGATGGAAAGTTCACCTCAGCACGCGGCTACGCTAAGAAGTTCGTCGCCTCAACACGCGACGCCGGGAAGTTGATCGCTGCGCTGGTTGTGTTCGATGAATCGGTCGCTGCGCAGGCAGCGAGCCTGGCGCGCGCGAGTGGCATCGACCTTTCTGCTGAATCGCCTCGTGCGACGCCCGCGGTGCAGCGCGGTTTCTCTCGCTTCAAGGAGACAGAGCAGTAGCTCGATTGATTCTCGATTCTCATCCATTCCGTGAACTGGCAACCTGCGCCCATGCACGCACGCGCCGCTATTGCGGATGGCCAGGGACATTTCACGATTGAAAACATCGACGTCGCTTCTCCGCGCGAAGGTGAAGTGCTCGTCGAGGTTCGCGCGGCCGGCATTTGCCACACCGATCACGCGTCGTTGAATTGGAAACGCCCGCTCGTGATGGGTCATGAAGGTGCCGGAGTGGTGCGAGAGATCGGTGCTGGCGTGACGCATGTGCGAGTTGGTGATCGCGTGGTGTTGAACTGGGCAATCCCGTGCGGTCACTGCTTTCAATGTGAGCGCGGCCACGCAGTGCTGTGCGAGTTCAGCAAACCGGCTTACGTCATGGAACGTTCGGCCGGCCACGCGCACATCGAAGGAACCACCTGGCGCGGACAATC
>DATHEW010000667.1:0-4031 GCA_035318425.1 Candidatus Acidiferrum sp.
CTTCTCTTGCAGACAAAACCGAATGGCGCGCCAACCGAGAAACGGGTTCATCTCCTGGGGCACGTTCAAATGCGACATGAACTTGTCGCCTCCGAGATCAAGCGTACGAATGATCACCGGGTCAGGACTGAGCGCCACGGCGACAGCGCGATACGCCTGATACTGCTGTTCCTCCGTCGGAAGCGTGGCGCAGTTGATGAAGAGATATTCCGTGCGAAACAACCCGACGCCTTCCGCGCCGAATGATTTCACGGCTTCGACATCACTCGCCTTCTCGATATTCGCGGACAACGTGATGCGCACGCCATCGAGCGTGATTGCCGGCTTGTCGATCGTGTCGCGAAGTTTTTCCTCGAAGCTGACGTGCTTGCGGACAAGTTGGCCGTACTCAAACAACGTCTGGTCCGTTGGATTGATGATCACCGAGCCGTGGTAGCCATCCAGCAGCGCATATTGGCCGGTGTGCAACTCCCGGCTCGCGCCGCCAAGACCGACGACGGCGGGAATGCGCAGTGATCGCGCCATGATGGCCGTGTGGGAAGTTTTGCCGCCCACGTCGGTGGCGAAGCCGAGCACCATGTCCTTGTCCAGCGTGGCAGTGCGCGACGGCGCGAGATCGTAGCTGACGATGATGCAGGGTTCCTTGAAATTCTGCAGGTCCTGTTCTCGCTGCGTGCCGAGGAGATTGTGGACAATGCGTTGAGTCACATCGCGCATATCAGCGGCGCGCTCGCGAAGGTATTCGTCTTCGATCGCGGCCAGCGTACTCACGTATTTGTCCGCCACGGTGGCAAACGCGAACTCGATGTTGACCTTTTCCTTCTCCATGAAGCGGTTCACCTCATCGAGCAAGGTTGGGTCTTCCAGCACGAGCAGATGCGCCTCGAAGATGCTGGCATCCTTGGCGCCGATGCCGACATTCACCTTCTCCTGCACGGCGAGCAACTGGCGGCGCGTTTGGACGTAAGCCTGTTCGAGGCGATTGATGTGGTCGGGAATGTCTGCCGCGGTGATTTCGTATCGGGGAACCGAATCGAGGCGTTCATCCGGGAGCACAATGATCTTGCCCCGGCAAACCCCCGGCGAGACTGGTATGCCGCGCAAGATTCGCTCTCCCCCGCTGTCTGACACGCGGCTACTCGTAACTGGAACCTATCTCTTTGGAAAGGGATTTGCTGAACAACGCTGTGACACGCCCCTCACTGCCGCGGCAAACGTCTGCCGACCGCTCTGCGAATCGTTTTGAACGCTTAAAGAACTCTCGCCACACGCCGATGAGCTTCCTACGGTGCAAGTGAATCCAAGTGCCATGAATCCGCCGCGCTCCGCCAGGAAAGCGCCCGCGACGCTTATCTACGTCGTGGACGATGAGCAATTGTTGCTCGATCTGGCTGATGTCGCGCTGCGCGGGCAAGGGTATCAGTTGAAGAAGTTCAACGATCCCGCGGACGCCTTCGCCGCATTCACCTCCGAGCCGCGCAAACCTTCGCTGCTGCTCACGGATTATGCGATGGCTCCGCTCAATGGTCTGGAACTCTCCGAGAGATGCAAAGCCGCCCATCCCGATCTGAAGATTCTTATGGTGAGCGGCACCGTGACTGAAGAGATAGCGCGCGGCTCCAGCGTGCGTCTGGATGGTTTCATCGCAAAGCCGTACCAGCCCTCCACTCTCGCCGACACCGTGCGCGCGCTGCTGTACGCCTGAGGTGTATTGGAGCCAAGAACTCCCGTTCCTTTGCGCCTCTTCGTGGACTTTGCGTGAGGCGTTTTTGCTTTTTGAACTCCGTCACCCTGAGCCACGCCGTTTGACACTGCACTCCGCGCCGACGTACCGTCGCGCCCGTGGAATTGCGTGGAAAGAAATTGGGTGTGCTCATCTCCTGCCGCCCTGACGAGCCAGGTTTTCGTCACGGAGTGAAAGTCGCGGAAGCTGCGCTCGCTCGCGGAGCGAATGTTTATCTCTACTGCATCGACAACGCGGTGCGCGGCGTCAGCGATCCCCTACTTCAAAAACTCAAGGCGGATGGCGTGAGCCTTTACGCCTGCGCTTATGGCGCACACAAACGTTCCATCACGCTCTCGGCGGATGCGACATTCGCCGGGCTCACCGTGGTGAACGACATCATTGCCAGCACGGACCGGTTCGTGTCCTTCAACTGAATGAATCCTTCCGCACTCTTCATCATCACCGGCGATCCGCGCACGAGCGCGAAACCGGCTGAAGGCATCCGTATCGCCGCAGGTGTGGGCACGTGGAAGAAAGCGGACATCACCGTTTACCTGCGCGGCCCGGCGGTGCTCGCGCTAAGCGAGTTCCCCGATGAGTTGGTGGATGAAGATAATTTCTCGCGTTACTTCCCGATCGTGGCCGAATTTGGCCGGCCGATCTACGTGCAAAAGGGCGCTGAGTTGCTGGCTGCGATCGGCGAGTCGCCGCTCAAGTTTGAAGAGATCGATGACGTCCAACTTGCCACGCTCGCGGCGAACTCGCGCTACGTTCTCCGATTCTGATGCGCACCATTCTCCATATTCTCACGAAGCCCGCTGACGATCTCACGCGCGCGATCATCGAGACGCAACGCACGTTGCCTGACACGAAGATCGAAGTAATGGCACTCGATTCGGACCCGAACTACGACGCCATGGTTGAAAAGATTTTCGCCAGCGACTCGATTGAAGTGTGGTGAAACCTCCGGGAAAATCCGCCGAACTTTCAGGTCGAAATTTCGTTCGCGGGGCGCACACTGTTTCTCAACCACCAAAAGAGGAACAACAATGAAAACGAAACTTTCATCTTCACGTAAGAGTCGTCTTGGCGGCGGCACCAACGGCAATGGCTACCCCATTTCATCCAAACCACGCCGCATGTTGATCAATGGCGAATGGGTTGCCGCTCAGTCGGGCGAAACGTTTCCCACTTACAACCCCGCGACCGGCGAGGTCATCTGTGATGTTCCCGCCGGCGACAAAGCGGACATCGATCGCGCCGTGAAAGCCGCGCGCGCTGCCTTCGAGTCTGGTCCGTGGCGCACCATGACGCCATCCGAGCGCGGCCGCCTGATCTGGAAGCTCGCGGACCTGCTGGAGAAAAACGTGGAAGAATTCGCACGCATCGAATCACTCGACAACGGCAAGCCGCTCACCGTCGCGCGCGTCGCCGATGTTCCGCTCGCGGTCGATTTGTTCCGCTACATGGCGGGATGGACGACGAAGATTCATGGAAGCACGTTCCCGATCTCGGTGCCGTACGCGCCGGGCGCGAAGTTCTTCGCTTACACACAGCGCGAGCCGATTGGCGTCGTGGGACAAATCATTCCCTGGAATTTTCCGCTGCTCATGGCGGCGTGGAAGCTGGGACCGGCGCTCGCCACGGGTTGCACGGTTGTGCTGAAGCCGGCGGAGCAAACGCCGCTCTCGGCGTTGCGTCTCGGCGAGTTGTTCGTGGAAGCCGGTTTTCCGCCGGGCGTGGTGAACATCGTGACCGGCCTCGGCGAAACAGCCGGTGCCGCGCTCGCGGGTCATCCTGGCATCGACAAGATCGCGTTCACTGGCTCGACCGAAGTGGGGAGATTGATCGTGAAAGCAGCGGCGAATGATTTGAAAAAAGTTTCGCTCGAACTCGGCGGCAAGTCGCCGAACATCGTGCTGGAAGATGCTGATCTCGAAACCGCCATTCCCGGTGCAGCGAGCGCCATCTTTTTCAATCACGGCCAATGCTGCTGTGCTGGCTCGCGGCTCTACGTTCACAAGAAACATTTCGACAAAGTCGTCGAAGGCGTCTCGTCCGCGGCGAAGAAGATCAAGATCGGCCCCGGCCACGAACCTGACACCGAGATGGGTCCGCTCGTTTCCGAGGAACAACTCAATCGCGTGATGGGTTTCCTGAAGAGCGGCCAGGCGGAAGGCGCCAAGTCTGTCGTGGGCGGCAAGCGCTCGGGTGATCGCGGCTACTTCGTTCAACCGACCGTGCTCGTGGATACGAAGCCTGGCATGAAGGTGATGGAGGAGGAAATTTTCGGCCCGGTGGTGTG
>DATHEW010000668.1:0-2201 GCA_035318425.1 Candidatus Acidiferrum sp.
AAGACAACGCGTGCGGCGCGATCGAGCGCAGCGATGCAACGACGGATGTTCGCAGCTTCGTTGCGCGCGGCGATGAGCACCGTGACCGGGAGGCTCGTTGCTAAAAGTTCCGACATCTCACCCTTCCCTCTCGCCGGTCGAGGCTACGAGGGTTGGCTCCCGACGTTTCGTGAATCGCGCCGGGTTGCCCGTCACGATCGTCCACGGCTCGACGTCTTTCATCACAACCGCGCACGCGCCCACGATCGCCCCGTTTCCAACGTTCACTCCCGGGCCGACGAAGGCATCGGCGCAAATCCAGACTTGATCGCCAATCGTTATCGGCGGCCGTAGCAAAGGAAACTCAGCGCGCGTGTAGTCGTGCGTGCCGGCGCAAAGATGCGCTCGATGCGAGATCGTGGCACGAGCACCGATTGTGACTCTGCCCAGATTGTAGATAAAAGCGCGCTCTCCGATGGCGCTGTAATCCCCGATATCGAGATTCCACGGCATGTAAACGATGGCGGAGCTGTAAACGTGAACATGCCGGCCGACCTTCGCGCCAAATAACCGGAGCAGCAAACACCGCCAGCCAAAGCAGGGACGGGGACTGAACCGAAACAGCGGCAGCACGCCTGACCAAAGCACACGACGGAACAGTGTTCCCGCTGAATACTTCTCGGCTTTACGGTTTGCGGCTACGTCGAGCATGGGAGTTCAAATACAAAGGCAGGAAGAAACCCGGCAAACATCGAACATTCACCGTTCAACATCCAACTTCGAAGGAAACGAAAAAGGTAAACCGTTTTCGGCAAGTCGCCCCTGCTCTCTCAATCAAAGCGGACGCAGGCGGGAGCAGAGCCGCCGCCCACCACCCAGTCACCAACTTCTCGCATTTGCTTGCCGATCATGTCCCAGGTGAATCGTTCCGCCACGAGCTGTTGACCACGAGCGCCCATCACGCAGCGTTCGGCGTCGCTCGATTCGATCAGGGTGCGCAAGCCGGGCACGATTCGATCCGCTGTCGTGCCAATCTGAATCGCGGCGCCTGCCGCAAACCCTTCCGGGACGTTGCACTCCGGTGTCATCACCACCGGCTTGCCGTACGCCCACGCTTCGAGAATCACCATGGGCAAGCCTTCACTCAAAGACGGTAGAATGAATGCATCGCACGAAGCGTAGGCAGCGGCTTTATCATCACCAAAACGGGGGCCAGTGAAGGAGACAGAAGATAGTGAATTGTGAATAGATGAAGATTGAGCGTCCGAACATTTCAAACCAAGATCGGAACATTGCTTTCGCAGTTGCTCCTCGTAGCCGACTTCGTTCCAGCCGGTGATTGCCAGTGTCCATTCCTGTGCCGCGGTGCTCTGCCGCTGCAATGCGGCCCATGCATCAAGAAGTGCGCCGAGGTTTTTCTTTGGATGAAGCCGTCCGAGGTAGAGCAGGACTTTACGGCCACTGGTGAATTGAGGATTGAGGATTGGGGATTGGGGATTTGGATTAGCCGGCAAATCGACGCCGTTCGGAATAATGCAAATGGGATTCTTTAACCCGTACGCGCGAATCGAGTCTGCTTCCGATTGGCACAGCGCTCGGATACATGACGCACGCCGCAGATGCAGATTTTCGTAGAGCGCAGCAGCCAACAGTTTTTTGGGACGAGAATTGCGAAGCGCCCACGGGTCCAGCATCCCGTGCGGGTGAACGATATGCGGTCGTTTATACTTGCGTGCCCAATGAACCGAAGCGACCGAGCAGTATTTCCACAAACCATGCACGTGCAGCATGGCAAAATCACACGACGCGAGCGCATACGGCAGCCCGGGCGCGTATCCCCACGGCTTGAACAAAGACCGAAATGCTCGCACTGAGACTGGCGCCCAGGCAGCCAGGTCTTCGTTGCTGAACTTGTCTGCAACCGAGAACACCGTCACCTGGCCATTGTGCGCCTGCAACGACTGCATCAAACGCCGGACGCTCTCGAAAAGGCCGCCGCTTTGCCGCGATGCTGAATCCACCACGCAACCGATCTTCATCGTTGTCTCAACCGGTTGAGCAGCAATGTATCCAACGTGTTGCTTCTTCGCGGCGGCAAAGAAACCGCCCTCTCCGCTGCCCGCAGCAGTCCTTCACCAAAGCGCGCCGCGTCGTGACGCTCGGCGATCTCGAAGCTTGCTGAACGAAACCGTGCGCGATCGGCCGCGGACAGCCCCGCCACT
>DATHEW010000669.1:0-6937 GCA_035318425.1 Candidatus Acidiferrum sp.
GACTATTCTCGCCGAACATCTTGCGTTGCATCGTGAGGGCTGCGCTCGAAACCATCCGGGCTTCCCTGAAGTTTTCCTGTCGCCTCATGGTTTCGCCCAATGAAGATAAGGACATTGAGACATCCGGATGTTCGTCACCTAGGAGTTTGCGTTGCATCGCCAGAGCTTCTTCTTGCAACAACTCCGCCTCTTCCAACTTGCCCGTCAAACCCAAAGCAGAGGCAACGTTAAGAAGGGCCGATGCGACCAGGGGATGCTCATCATCTTCGAGCAACCGCTTTCGCATTGCCAAAGCCTCCCGCGCCGTCACTTCCGATTCAGCGCCTCTGCGTTGATCAGCGAGAACGAGGCTCAAGTTGTGCAATGAGTCCGCGACTTCCAAATGTTCATTGCCAAACAATCGTTGCCTGATGGCCAGGGCTTCTCGAATCAACGTTTCAGCTTGTTCAAGTTTCCTCTGCTGACGGTAAATGGTGCCAAGATTGTTGAGCGACGTTGCGACCTCTGCATGGTCGCGGCGAAAGAGCGCACGCCGAATACCGAGCGCTTCTTGATGTGTGCGCTCAGCCTCGGCCAGGTTGTCGTGCTTGCACAGAACAACGCCGAGATCGTTGAGCCCCGCCGCCGTCTCTCGGCTCTTCAGCCCGAATTGCTTTCGATAAAAAGCCAAGGCTGCTCGGTGCATTGTTTCAGCGCCGTCGTAATTCCCAATTTCGAAATAGAGCCGGCCGATGACACTGCGCAACTCAGCCTCGATCGCGGGCTGATTTGTCATCTCCTTACCGACGCGTTCGGCGGTTCGATCAACAATTCCTCGCAACATGGCGGTGTCCTGGCCCAGAGCGGCGGCTGGCTCAACCCCTTGAAGCATGTCTTCGAGAAATCTTTTCACTTGTTGGCTCTTGATCGAGGCTGCTTCCGCCTCACGCCGGGAGCGACGCTCTTTCGTCAGCGATGTGGAAACCACAATCAAACTCACCACCAGGAGCAGCGCGATGAGACCGATGCCCGCGAAGAGAAGTTGGTTACGCAGAACAAGCTTCTGCACTTTGTAAACTTTGCTCGGAGGCCGCGCCCAGATGACTTCATTGGCAATGAATCGCTGGACATCGAGGGAGAGGGCATTGGCGGTCGGGTAGCGACGCGTGCGATCCTTCTCCAGCGCTTTCATCGCAATCCAGTCCAGGTCGCCACGCACCGCGCGAATCAAGGTGGGCGCTTCGGAATGGCGGCGCTGCGCGATCGTCGTTAAGTCTGCAGCGGTCAATTTGCTCAAACGGGTCGAGGGGCGGGCGGGTTCTTCTTCGCGAATCACCCTGCGGACTTCATCGAGTCCGGCCTTTAACAATTCTCCCGTGTTGAAAGGCGTGGAACCGGTCAGCAATTCGTAAAGCAGAACACCGAGGCTGTAGATGTCAGTGCGCGTGTCGACATCCGCACTGGTGAGAGCGGCCTGCTCTGGACTCATGTAGGCCGGCGTGCCAATCAGCATCTCAAATGCGGTGAAAAGGGTGTTGTCAGTGAGCCGCTGGTTCGAAGTCGCTTTCGCGATTCCAAAATCGATGACGACCGGCAACACCACATCCTCGGCGCTCGTGGTCACCAGAATGTTTGAAGGCTTGATGTCCCGATGGATGACGCCTTTCTGATGCGCGTGTTGGATGGCCTGGCAGACCTGAACGAAAAGCTTCAGCCGTTCCTCGGTGGTCAGCGAATGTTGGTCGCAGTAATCGGTAATCTTGATACCGCGAACAAGTTCCATGACGAAATACGGACGCCCAGAGTCAGTCGTTCCGGCATCGAAAATCTTCGCGATGTTGGGGTGATCCATCATCGCCAACGCCTGCCGCTCCGCCTCAAAACGGGCGATGACACTTTTGGTGTCCATGCCCGGTTTGATGATCTTCAAAGCGACGCGGCGACGAACCGGTTCTTCCTGTTCCGCCATGAAGACAACCCCGCAGCCTCCTTCGCCGATTTGCTGCAACAGCTTGTAGTGGCCGATGCGGTCGCCGGGCTTTTCCCCAGATATTCTGGCTCTCCCTTCGCTGATTGACGCAGTTGGAGGTTCTTCGAGGAAGACACCTGCTCGATCATTCGATCTGAGTAACGCCTCCACCTTTTGCCGCAACTCCCCGTCCCCAGCGCAAGCTCTCTCCAGAAAAGCAACTCGCTCTTCAGTCGGAAGTTGAACCGCTTCCGTGAAGACTTCGAGCGCGCGTCCAGATTTGGAAGTCATTGAAAAATCCGTGAGCGGCAAACGCGTTGACCGGCATGGCAATTCGAGGTCATCAACTCACCTCTTCTATGCGCCCTCGATTTCGTTCAGCAGCCAGGCGCGGGAGAAGGTCCAATAGTTTTTGGCGGAGGAAACGGAGATGCCCATCACCTCGGAAACCTCCTCGTTCGTCAGCCCCGCAAAATACCGAAGCTTCACCAACTCGGCTTGAATGGGGTGCTCCAACGCAAACTTTTCCAAAGCCTCATTCACGGCCAGCAATTGGTCATCGACCAGAGGAGCAGCCAAATCGAAGCCTTCGAAAGCAACGCGGTGGAAGCTACCGCCGTGACGCTCCGTGTGTTTCCGCCGCGCACGGTCGATCAAAATGCGACGCATTGCTTCAGCGCTGGCGCGGAAAAAATGTTCGCGACCATTGAACGAGGAAGCCCGATCGCCCACCAGACGCAGCCACGCCTCATGCACCAATGCCGTAGGTTGTAGCGTCTGGCCGGGAGCTTCGTGAGCGAGCTTTGCTGCGGCGAGCCGCCTGAGTTCGTCGTAAACGAGAACGAGCAATCCCTCGGCGGCATTCGAGTCGCCTGCGTGAATCGCGGCCAACATCACAGTGGCGTCGTTCAAGTTATCCTCCCCGCAGCGCGCAGACCGTAGCTCCTCGACGTGCCGCTCTACCTGTTTTTTTGACATTTTCCGGCCGAAGCTCAACAGGTTCGGATATCGCAATCTGCTCAATTACTTCCATTTGCCAGACCTCCGGTTGGGGGTTCCTCCAAAAAATTCCCGACCCGATCGTGGGCTTTAAGCAACGACTCCACTTTGCGGCGCAGCTCATCGTCCCCACCACACGCCTGGTCCAAAAACGCAGCACGTTGCCGACGTGGGACTTTGATAGCCTCAGTGAATACGGCTACTTCGCGGCCTGCATCGTCTTCCTTCATCGGATCCTCGTTCTTCCGGCTTCAACAACACTGGTCTATACGCAATAGCGAGAACTCCGGGCAGAAAGGCCAACGGCCTGAGAAAAACTTCACCGACAAGTCGTGGACTTTCCTTCGCTCATCGGGTGTCACAGGCGAGATGGCTTGTCCATGCAATTGAAAACCGACCTGACGTGACCTCGCTATTTCGGGCCAGGTGAGTTGTTAGTGTGGTGCTGGGAAAGAGGACCAGAGTAATGAAAGGCAAGCGGTATACGACGGAGGACAAGATCCGGATTTTGCGCGAGGCCGCTCGTGGGGAGCGAACGATCCAGGAGATCTGCGGGGAGGAGAACATCTCGGAGGTGAGTTTTCACCGATGGAAGAAACAGTTCGGGCTGATGGAGGTGAATGAAGCCGGGCGGTTCAAGGAGTTGGAGCGCGAGAAACGTGAACTCAAAGCGATGCTGGCGGAGTCGCTGCTCAAGAACCGGGTGCTGGAGGCGGTATGCGAAAAAAAGCTTTGAGCCCGGCGCATCGCCGGGCGGCAGCATTGACAGTGGCCGCGGGGATGTGTTCGCGCCGAGCGGCTTGTCGGTTCCTGCGGCTGGCGCGTTCGACCCTGAGTTATCAGGGACGAACGCTCACCACCGCAGAAGAGCAGTTAAGGAAAAGGCTGCATGAGCTCTCGGTGAAGCATCCTCGTTATGGCAATCGACGCATCGCAACGTTGCTGCGGCGGGAAGAATGACGGGTGGGCAACGCTCCGCCTCGCACTGTCGCATCCGCAACGAAGTCCCACGTCCACACATGCCCACGATGAGTGGCTCGCGTGGGCAGCCCACATGAACGCGGAGACATTGAGTGTGGCCAACCCGTTGGACGAGTAGAAAGTCGCGAGAATCTCCGCGTCACAAAACCTTCAGTGAAATCTTCAGTAAGGAGTTAAGACAAGTTAAGCCGAGCAGTGACAGAGTTACTTGCAGTAGTCTTCAAAACCGCTATCATTTGCCTCGAGAATTGGGCAGGAAACGCCCGACTTCGATCACCGCCTCGTGGGCTACGACTGACACCGCTCACCGACTTGCCCGCACGTGTGGCGAGGCGGTTCTCGGAAAAGCGAATCTTTAGTCTCCCTTGCGGCGGCAAAGCAAAATCCCAATCACGGCGCCGATTCCCAACGCAATGCCCGCCACGGCGTAAGGATTTCTCCGCACGAATTGGTCGCCAGTCCGGGCGCTTTCGATCGCACGCTCCCGGGCGCGATCATAGATCTCACGGCCGCGCTCAAGGGCCGTGCTGAGGCGCTCGCGGGCTTCAGCTACTTTTTCACCGGCCACATCAGACGTCGCGTGAAGCAAAGCGCGTGCATCTTTAGCCAGCGTGTCCACGCCGGCGGCATCTGTTTTTCTGTGTCTGCTCATAATCGTTCGGGTTTATCGGTTGTTCGCAATGACGAGGTTTAAATCACTTTGCGCCCCTGAATGATCCGGATCAGCAGCACGATGATCGCAATCACCAACAAGACGTGAATGAAACCGCCAATGGTGTAAGAGGTGACGAGGCCGAGAAGCCAAAGCACCAGCAACACGATGCCACCGTGGTAAGAATGTTGCCCATAAATTTACTTCTTGATGGTGATTCTGTTCTCCACGTCCTTCACGCCTTCGATGCGCTTGGCAATATCGCCGGCGCGGCTTTTCTGTTCCGCGCTGTCCGCGAAACCGCTCAGTTGCACCGTGCCTTTGAACGTCTTCACCTCGACCAGCGGGTACTTGAATTGCACATCGTCCCCGAGCGCATTTTTCACACGCGTGCTGATGACCCGATCATCGATTTGTTCGCCGGCGCTTTGGTGATGACGGTCGCCCGCGCAACCGGCGGAACTGATGAGCGCCGCGGCTGTCGCAAGCCACAGGGCGATGGCAACGGTTGTAGTTTTCGTGCGCATAATCTTTTCTCCGGTCGTCTCGATTCAATCAGACCGTAATTCCGAGCCTCACGAATTTCCATCAGGCGAAGTGTGGCAAAACAGGTGAGGGAAAATGATTGCCGACGCACGCAGGCCAAATCGTTTCGCCGAGCCGCGCTGCGATCCGTTCCCGACCGATCGTTCACTCGATTGATCCTTTCCTTGAGCCGCGCAGACTTCCATGCATCATCGGCCCGTAGCCCTTTATGAATACGAAACAGCAACCAACTTCATTCTCACCCGTCACGCGCCGCAGCTTTCTCAAGACTGGCGCGATCGTCACCGCCGGACTCGCATCGCTTTCGCCACTGGCGCGCGCGCAGGTCAACAAGAACAGCAAGCTGCGGATATTCCAGATCGGTGTCGGCGGGATCGGCGCCATGCAGCGTGGCGGATTGAAAGGTCATCCGATGATCGAATGGGCCGGCTTCTGCGATGTGGACCGGCGTGAGTTGGACCAGATCAAGAAACAACATCCCGATGCCTGGACGGTCAGCGATTATCGCGAAGCATTCGCCAATCGCGTCGGTGATTTCGATGCCGTGATCGTGGACATTCCCGATTTCCACCACGCGCCGGCGATGATGCACGCGTTCAAAAACAACAAGCACATCTACGGACAGAAGCCACTGGTGCATCAACTGTCGGAACTGAAGTTGGTCCGCGACGCAGTGAAAGCGAAGCCCGGCTTGGTCACGCAAATGGGCAATCAGCGCGCGTGCCATCGCGGCCGCATGGTGTCCGTGGAAATTCTGCGCAACAACCAACTCGGCCGTCCCGTGGAAGCATGGGTCTGGACCGGCGGCGTCTCGCGCGGTCATTATTTTGCGGACGCTTGGGCCAGCTATCCGCCCGCGCAACCGGTGCCCGATTACCTGGAATGGAATTTATGGCGCGGTCCATTGCCGCAAGAGATGCCTTACAGCGAGGACCTTGCGCCGCGACGCTGGCGGACATTCTGGGAAACGGGCGGCGGTCAGTTGGCCGATTGGGGCTGTCACCTGCTCGACCTGCTCTACTTCGCCTACGATTTGCCATCGCCGGAAGCCGTGATCACGCACACGCCGAAGCCATCGGGCATCGGCCACACCGCGCACAACCAGAGCACCCTCACGTATGCGGGCGGCGGAAAATTCGCGCGCGAAAAGTTCATCGTCCATTACAACGACGACGCATTGCTGCCGTCCTTCGCCTCGTTAGGATTGCCGCCTGCGAAACCCGGCGCCAACCACACCATGGTCGTGTGCGAAGAGGGCACGCTGTTGCTGCAAGCGGACGGCGCGATCACCATCTTCCGCAAGGGCAAGGAAATCGAAGACGAACCGATGCCGAAAGTCGCATCGCGCAATCACCACAAGGATTGGGCGGACAACTGTCTCGGCGCCAAGAAACCACTCTGGACGCCGTTCGACATCGGCTGGCGCATTACCGAACCGGCGCTGCTCGCGGTGAAGGCGACGCGTTTCCCGGGCCAGGAATTGCGCTGGGACGCCGCGAACTTCCGCTTCAGCAATCACGACAAAGCGAACAAGGAAATCCTTTCGCGCAACTACCGCGAAGGTTTTGCTCCGCCGTCGGTGGCCTGACGCGCTTGCCAGCATCACGTGCGCGTGGCTGACAAAAGCCACGCGCTTGTTACGCTCGCCGCGTGCGCAACAGGAAACGTCTGGGTGTTTACGCGGGAAGTTTTGATCCACTCACGGTCGGCCACGTCTGGATGATCGAACAAGGCGGCGACTTATTCGATCGCCTCATCGTCGCGGTCGGCATCAATCCAGACAAACAATACACCTTCTCGCTGGTCGAGCG
>DATHEW010000670.1:0-10410 GCA_035318425.1 Candidatus Acidiferrum sp.
CGGAAAAACCGAGGACGACATCCGCGCGCTGCGTAAACAGATGAAACTGGTGCCCAGCTACCGCCTCGTGGACACGTGCGCCGCGGAGTTCGAAGCCTACACGCCTTACTACTATTCCACTTACGATTGCGGCGACGACGAAGTCCGGCTCCCGGGAGGCAAGCGCAAGGTGATGATCCTCGGCGGCGGTCCCAACCGCATCGGCCAGGGCATCGAGTTCGACTATTGCTGTGTTCATGCCGCGTTCGCGCTGAAGGAGGATGGATTCGAAACCATCATGGTGAACTCGAATCCTGAAACGGTTTCCACGGATTACGACACCAGCGACAAATTATTCTTCGAGCCGCTCACGCTTGAAGACGTCCTGCACATTTACGAGCGCGAACAATGCTGGGGCGCGATCGCCCAGTTCGGCGGCCAGACTCCGCTCAATCTCGCTCTCAGCCTGCAGAAGAACGGCGTCAACATCATCGGCACTTCGCCGCAGAGCATCGAGGTAGCCGAAGATCGAAAGCTGTTCGCTGCGATGCTCGACAAGCTTCGCATTCCGCAGCCGCCAAATGGCCTTGCGACCAATGAGTCGGAGGCACTCGATGCTTCCAAGCGCCTTGGATATCCCGTTCTTGTGCGCCCGAGTTTCGTCCTCGGCGGACGAGCGATGCAGATCGTTTATTCCGACTCGGAGTTGCAGCACTACATGCGCTTCGCAGTCGAAGCATCACCCGAACGCCCGGTGCTCGTGGACAAGTTCCTGGAAGACGCGACGGAGGTGGATGTCGATTGCATTACGGACGTCGGCCATTTTGCTGACCCGATGGACGGCACGTGCGTGATTGGCGGCATGCTCGAACACATCGAGTTTGCAGGTGTTCATTCAGGTGACGCCGCGATGGTTCTGCCGCCACACACACTGTCGAAGCAAGTCATCGACACCATCCGCGAATACACGCACGCCATGGCGCGGGAGTTGAGAGTGATCGGTTTGATGAACGTTCAATACGCGGTGAAGGGCGATACGGTTTACGTTCTTGAAGTGAACCCGCGCGCGTCACGCACTGTGCCTTTCACGTCCAAGGCGATCGGTGTGCCGCTCGCGAAGCTGGCCGCCAGATTGATGGCGGGAAAGAAGCTAACGGAACTCGGCTTCACCAAAGAAATCTGGACCGACTATTGGGCGGTGAAGGAATCGGTGTTCCCGTTCAACCGATTCCACGGTCAGGACATTTTGCTCTCACCGGAAATGCGATCGACCGGTGAAGTCATGGGGCTGGATGCCGACCTGGGCATCGCTTACGCGAAGTCACAGATGGCGGCCAACTCACCTTTGCCGCTCAGCGGTCGCGTGTTCATCAGTGTGAGTGACCAGCACAAAGTGGATGTCGCTGAGGTAGCAAAACAGTTTGTTGATCTTGGCTTCGAGTTGGTCGCGACGGGCGGCACCGCAGATGTGCTCACGAAGGCAGGGCTCAAAGTACAACGCATTCACAAGCTTCAGGAAGGCCGTCCCAACGCGATCGACCTGTTGAAGAACAAAGAAGTTCAGCTCGTGATCAACACACCCAGCGGAGCCACACCACGCGCGGATGAAGTGAAGATTCGCACCACGGCCGTTTATACCGGCACGCCGATCATGACGACACTCAGCGGTGCTAAGGCGGCGGCGTTGGGAATCGCGGCGTTGAAGAAGAGCGGCTACGCGGTGCGGACCATTCAGGAGTATCACTGACGTTCAATCCGCCGGCTCAATGGTCGCTATCTCGCTCTCGCGTCACGCCTTTAAGTGGCGTCTGCTCGAGCGAACGGAAAGCACACCGAGCGCGGCAATCCCCACGCACGTCCATCCGAACACATCGCCATAGCGATTGTAGAACGTGCGTTCGCGCGCGACACCCCAGGGCACGCTCACGATCTTCACTCCGGCGCGGTAAACATCTTTCGGATGATCGAAGCCCACGTCGCGCATGGCGCCATCGCGATCGATCCAGCAACTGATGCCGTTGTTGGCGCAACGGACCAGGGGGACGCCGTTCTCCACAGTGCGGAACACGGCACACGCGGCTTGCTGCCAGTGCGCGGAGCTTTCGCCGAACCAACCGTCGTTCGTAATGTTCACAAGAAAATCGAGATCACTCGTGGCGTGCTCGCGCGCGTAGTGCGGGAAGATGTCTTCGAAACAAATCAGCACGGAAGTGCGCGGCCCGTTCGTGCCGAGATCGAAGTTGACCGGCTTATCGCCCGCGGTGAATCCGCCCGTGATCGGCGTGAGATATTTGATGAACGGGAGCCAATCGATGAGCGGCACGTACTCGCCGAAGATCACGAGGCGGCGCTTGCGATAAGTGGAGACGATCTCGCCATTTTGACTCACGAGGAAACTGCTGTTGAAGTAACGCCGGTCTTCGCGTTTCGCGCCGCGATCTTCGAAATCATCCGCGCCGATGATGATCCATACTTTGTTCTGCCGCGCGATCGACGTAATGGCCTCCTGCGCCGCCGGGTCATCGCGCACGAGACTCGGGACCGCGGCTTCAGGCCAGATGACCAGATCGGGTTTGTTAGTAAGTGCGGCGGCTGTGAGTTTCAGCAAATCGGTGAAGCGTTCGTTCGCCGCATTCGGATCCCAGATCATGGTCTGCGGGATGCTCGGTTGAATCAGCGCGATCTCGATGGAGTTGGATTGATGGGGCAGTTGCCGAATCGTGCGCAGTCCCACCGCATAGACAAGAGCGACCGCGAGCATCGGAACGAAGATTTCCCGCAGCCAAAGATGTTTTGCGCCGGGCGTCCGGACCGCGGCGTCAGCCACGTTCAACAGCGAGACGGAAAACCACACCACGAGAAATGCCACGCCGTACACGCCGGTCCACGAGGCGATCTGGATCAGAGGCAGCATGCGGTATTGCGAGGCGCCGAGAAGGTTCCAGGGAAAGCCGCTGAACATGCGCGACACGATCATTTCCATCGCCACCCAAGCCACCGCGCAGAACAACGCGTGACCGAGACGACGGAGCCACGTTGTGTCGTCTCGACGAGTGCGAAGGCACAACCAAACCCAAGCGGCCGGATACAGCGCGAGGTAAACGGCGAGCGCGATCCAGCCGAGGATCGGATAAAACTTCACCGGAATGTGCAGCAGCCACGAGAGCGAGACGAGGTAATGCGCGAAACCGGCGAGATACCCCAGCCGAAACGAACTGCCTCCACGCGCGGCGAACAACATCAATGCCGGCGCAATCCACGCCAATCCGGCGATGTTCGCGCGCGGGAACGACAAAGCGAGCATCACGCCGGCGATGATCGCAAGGGCGCGCCGCAACCATGGTGATGTGCCGGCAAAGTTCAACGCGCGCGGAGACTAAGCGCCGATGCTGAGCGTTTCCACGAAATGCTTTGAAGTTCAGTTGCACGAACGCTATTTGACTCGCGGGTATGTTCCAGAGCATTGGCGAAATGATCGTGTTGTTCCTGCGCACGTTGCAGGCCATGCCGCGGCTCTGGCGCGAGAAACACAAGGTGGCCGAACAGCTATTCGAAATTGGCAACGCCAGCCTGTTGATGGCTTGTCTTCTTTCCATTTTCATCGGCGGCGTGATCGCGTTGCAGACCGGACCGCTGCTCGCCAAGTACGGATTGAGCGGATCGATTGGCGGCATGGTCGGCGTATCGATGTGCAAGGAACTCGCGCCGGTCATGATGGCGGTGTTGATCGCGGGTCGAATCGGTTCGGCGATGGCGGCGGAGATTGGATCGATGCGAGTCTATCAAGAGATCGACGCGCTGCGCACGATGAACATCAACCCGATTCATTACCTCGTGTTGCCGCGCGTGGTGGCGATCAGCATTGCGCTGCCGATGCTCGTGGTGTTTTCGATGCTGGTTGGATGGGTCGGTGGCGCCTTGGTCTCGGCAACAAACGAACAGATTGGTGTCACGCGCGAAGCGTTCTTCGGCAGCTTGCGCCAGATCGTGGAGTTCAAGGATGTGCTCAACGGTGTGGTGAAAAGCATGGTCTTCGCAGTCACGATTGGCGTGGTGTCTTGCACGCAGGGATTGCAAACCATCGGCGGCCCGCGCGGCATCGGCCGCTCGGTGACGAAGGCGGTCGTGAACTCCATTGTGTTGATCCTGCTGCTGGATTATTTCGTGACGCGGTTCCTGATGTATTTCGACTAGATGAACGGCGAGGCAAATCAACCAGACCGCAGCGTGTCCGTGCAGGTGCGCGGCTTGCGCAAGAGCTACAGCGGCATGGAGGTGTTGCATGAAATCGATCTGGAGGTGAGCCGCGGCGAAATCTTCGTGATCATGGGACCGAGCGGCAGCGGCAAGAGCGTGCTCCTGCGCCACATCATCGGGCTCGAGGAACCCGACGCCGGAGACATCTTGATCGATGGCGAATCCATTCTCGGCGATGGGGTGATGGACAAGTATCGCATGGCGATGGTGTTCCAGTCCGGCGCGCTGCTGAACTCATTGACCGTGGGCGAGAATGTGGGGATTTACCTCACCGAACATCGGCTGAAAAAACCGGCGGACATCGAGCACATCGTGCGCGAGAAGCTGGAACTGCTGGGGCTCAAGGGAGTGGAGAACAAATCTCCGAACGAACTTTCGGGCGGCATGAAGAAGCGCGTGGCAATTGCTCGCGCGCTCGTGATCGAGCCGCAATTGATTCTCTATGACGAACCCACGAGCGAGCTTGATCCTTTGATCGCCGTGACGATCGGGCAGGAGATTTTGAATTTGAATCAGCGCATCCATGTGACGTCGCTCGTCGTGACACACGATCGAGATTTGGCGTTTGGAATTGCCGATCGCATGGCGTTGAGGAATGAAGGGCGCATCGTGGCAATGGGAACGCCGGACGAGGTGAAGCGAAACGGCGACCCGCTGGTGCAGAGATTTTTGACGGCAGATTTCAAACCTCAACTCACGGGAGCAGTATGAGAAACACACTCGAAACGCGGCTGGGCATTTTCTTCGCGCTCACCCTGGTGGTGGCGGTGATCATTCTCGAGATGGTCGGCGTCGCGGATTTTTTCAAGCCGGGCTACAAGGTCTTCGCCGACTTCAACACGGTGCAGGAGTTGAAGAAAGGCGATCTCGTCAAGATGGCCGGCGTAGAGGTGGGCCGGGTGGATTCGATCACGCTGAACAATGCGAAGGTGCGCGTGATCATGAACATCAAGAAGCGCGATGCCGAAATCAAAACCGACAGCAAGGCGACCATCAAATTCACGGGATTGATGGGGCAAAACTTTGTGTCATTGGATTTCGGTTCGCCCAACTCCCCGCGCGCGGTCGAGGGCGCGATCCTGTCGAGCGTCGAGCAGCCGGACTTGAGCGCGATCATGGTGAAGCTGGAGAACGTCGCCGACGGCATCGAGGGCCTGACGAAGAGTTTCACGCCGGACAATCTCGCACCGTTGTTCGGTCCGATCACGGACTTCATGAAGAACAACAGCACGAATCTCTCCGCAATCCTCGCGAACACCAAATCAATCACGGAGCAGGTGCAGCAGGGCAAAGGGACGGTTGGGCGGTTGCTGTATGACGACACGCTGTACAACACAGCTCTGAGCACCGTCGCGGGCCTGCAAGCAGGGACAGCGGAAATCAAGGGAACGGTCCTGCAAGCGAAGACGATGCTGACGAATGCCAATGAAGTGATCGCGGGCATCAACGCGGGACAGGGCACGCTGGGCAAACTCGCGAAGGACGAAACGCTTTACCGCGAAGCGACGGTGATGCTGGCGAACATGCGCGAGATCACTGAGAAAATGAATCGCGGCCAGGGCACGGTCGGGATGCTCATCAACGACGCTTCGTTCTACAAGAATGCGAAGGTGAGTTTGCAGAAGCTCGATAAGGCGACGGAAGGGCTCGAGGACCAGGGGCCGTTGAGCATTTTGGGCACGGCGGTGAATAGCTTGTTTTAATAGTTTGCGCGAATTGATCCGCAGATTTCACAGATTACACAGATGAAGAATTCCAATCTGCGCAATCTGTGAAATCTGCGGATGTTCACATGAGCGACACCTCGTCGATGGATGCGCTCGTCGAGGACTTCCTCGTTTATCTTCGGCACGAACGGGGACAATCGAAGAACACCCACGATACTTACGCGAGCTTGCTGAACCGCTTCGTGCGCTGGGCGGAAATGCAGAAAATCAGCGACTGGAAACAAGTTCAGTTCAACGACCTTACGTGTTTTCTCGAACACGAGCGCCAGCGTGAAATGGAACGGGAGCCAGAAGGCTCAACCAAGCGCCTCACCTCCGAGAGTGTTTATCTTCAGATCGCGGCGCTGCGCGCGTTTTATCGCTTCGCGGAGAACGAAAAATTCGTAGAGAAGAATCCGGCGGAATTGCTGTCGCTGCCGAAGCGATGGAAGCGGTTGCCCAAAGCGCTCACGGGAGAAGAGATCCAGCAATTGCTCGCGCGCCCCGCAGTGCTCGACCCAGCGGCGTCGTGCGTGCAGGCGGCTTTGGAACTGGCTTACGCTTCCGGGCTTCGCATTTCCGAGCTGTGCAACATTCGCCTGGAACAACTGCATCTTGAGGCAGGGTTCGTCACCGTGATCGGCAAGGGCAACAAGGAACGTGTGGTGCCGGTCGGCAAAGCTGCGGTGGATGCACTGAACAGCTATTTGTTGTCCGCGCGATCGAAGCTCGTGATGCCGAAGTCACCGGCGAACGTTTTCCTTACCAAGCGCGGCCGTCCATTCCGTCGTGAGACGATGTGGCTCTACTTGCGGCAACGGCTGAATGGCGCCGGCATCCAGCGCAATCTCACGCCGCACATGTTGCGGCACAGCTTCGCGACGCATTTGCTCGAGAATGGCGCGGACCTGCGCGTGATCCAGGAGATGCTGGGGCACGTGCAGATCAACACGACGGAGATTTACACGCACGTGGCGGGAAGCCGCTTGCGCGAAGTTCATCGGCAGTTTCATCCCCGCGCGAAGTTGAAGGACAACTGATGTCGGCGGCACGTTACTCGAAGTCGTAAACCACGACTTTCACGCAGTTGGGCTTGAACGACTTCTCCACGAACTCGAGGTGCATCGGATGGACCTGATAATCGTCCTGCGCCTGCTTGCTGTCGAAGATGAGATTGAGCGCGACTTGATAGGATTGGTCTACGACGGCGCGATGGCTCGGGACCATTTTGCCGATATGGAAATGGCGCACGCCCGGGATCGGTTTCAGATATTTGTCGGCGCCAGCGAGTAGCGCGTCAGTCGATTCGGGCTTGTTTGGATCGGTCCAGAAAATCACAACGTGCGAAAACATAGGCGCATTGTTGGGATGGGGAAGTTCTGCGCAAGGAATCTCTACGCCTTCGAGGATGATTCGGCTTTGAAATGGTTGAAAAGATCGTGAGTTGAACAAGGCTCGGTTTTCCCTTAAAAATTCTGCGTGAGCACTGCAACGGAAGAATTGATGCGCGTCTGCGAAGCGTTGCCCCCGGAGAAGCGAGCGGAAGTAGCGGATTTCGCGCACTTTCTTCTGGCGCGGCAGCAGGATGAAGCGTGGGAGCGCACACTTTCCGATTCACGCCGACGTCCACGGTTGGAAAACTTCCTGAGAGATTCAGCCGCAGAAGGCGATGAACCGCTCGATCCCGCTCGCCTGTGAAATCCCGAACTCGCCCGAGCTTTTGGCGAGCATACCAAGCACTCAACCCGATCACCCGGCAGACGGCTCGCCGCGCTTACGATCTATTCAGCGCGGATCCCAGGCATCCTTCGCTGCGTTTCAAAAAGCTCGGCGGATACGAGCACATCTGGTCAGTGCGCGTGAATGAACAATATCGAGCGGTAGGTGAGCAACATGGCGACACAGTTATCTGGTTTTGGATTGGGACACATAACCAGTTTGACAAACTTTTTGGGTAAGCCGCGATCAAATCGGCTCAGCGATCAAATCATAATCCGTGTGCCCGATGATACGGACCTTCGCGAAGCCTCCGAGCGGCAACGTGCCGCGTACGTAGATGCGTCCATCGATATCAGGTGCGTCCGCCTCGCCACGGGCGATGAGGTATTTGCCTTTCAACTTCGCGAGACCGCCGTCGGCGCCGCGGATGAGGCCATGCTCCCACGATGTGACGCTCGCTTTTTGTAGCTCACGCGCGCTGGCCTGGCCTTCTACCAGCACATTCAAATCGCGTCCGACAAACGAGTGCGAGACCGCACGCGCGACCTTGTGTTGCTCGGCCATGGCGCGTTCGCGACGCTTCTGTCTCGCGCGATCGGGAATCTGTTGCTCCATGTTCGCGGCGCGCGTGCCGTCCTCCTTCGAGTAAGTGAACACGCCGAGGCGCTCGAACTTTGTGTCGCGAATGAAGTTGAGCAACGTTTCAAAATATTCTTCGGTTTCGCCGGGGAAACCCACGATGAACGTGGTGCGCAGCGTGATGCCCGGAATCCCCGCGCGAATCTTGTCGATCAAATCCACGATGTATTGCTGCGATGTCTCGCGCCGCATGCGCTCCAGCATGTTCTGGTGAATGTGCTGCAACGGCATGTCCACATAGCGCGCCACCTTCGGGCACTCGGCGATCGTACGGATCAACTCGTCGGTCCAATGCGCCGGGTGCGTGTAAAGCAGACGAATCCAGAACTCGCCCTCGATCGCGTTCAACTCTCGTAGCAACGTGCAGAGCGTGGTGGCATCGGCGGCCAATGATTTCGCGGCGGCGGAAAACTTCTCCGGCGACGAGATTGCCCGGCTGTGGTTCGGGCGCAAGTCGAGCCCATAGTAAGTCGAGTCTTGCGAGATCAGGTTGATCTCCTTCACGCCATCCGCCACGAGTTGGCGAACCTCCGCGACGACGTCGGCTTGCTGTCGCGAGCGATGTGAGCCACGCATCCGCGGGATGATGCAGAAGCTGCACGGATGATTACAGCCCTCCGCGATCTTCACATAAGCAAAATGTTTCGGCGTGAGCCGGAATCGCGGCGTGTTGAAATCGGGAATGAAGCTGGGGCGAAGCGTTACATCGACGAACGGTCCGGTTGCCAGTGCGGTTGGCGCGAGTGTCTTTGTTTTTCCAAACCGATCCGTGCCGCGAAGGCTTTCCTCGTGATCATGGATCGCACCGCCCTTCATCTGGTCGAGCTCGGCGACGCGTGCTTTTACTTTTGAAACCGCCGGACGCTTGCGTCCGATGCCTTGCTTTAACTTCGCATCACGAAGCGCAATCGCCCGGTTCACGATATCGCCGACCTGAGCAACCTGATCGATGCCCATGAACGCATCCACTTCCGGCAACAGCTTCGGCAGCTCATCGCGAAAACGTTGCGGCAAACATCCGGAGACAATCAGCGCCTGGCCGCGATTGCTCACCTCGCGCACTTCATTGGAATCGAGAATGGCGTCCACGCTTTCCTCCTGGGCGGAGTCGATGAATGAGCACGTGTTCACGATCACGGCATCGGCGCTCGCGGCGTCATTCGTGATCTCGACGCCGCTCTTCAGCAACGAGCCGAGCATGATTTCGGCATCCACGAGGTTCTTCGCGCAGCCGAGCGAGATTACGCCGACACGGAGTCGCTTGGGCGCGGTCACGTGTTGTTCAGATGGTTTGCTCATCAAGGGCGCAGAAGGTATCGCGAAAGACGCGTCGCGCAACGCGGAAGTTGAGGGGAGGGAAGTAATCAGTGATCAGTGAATCAGTAATCAGTTTGCGCGGTGGGCATTGGCATTCGGTTCAAGTCACTCACTGACCTACTGGCCTACTGATACGCCCCCCGCTCTCACCGGCGCAACTGATTCGTCGGCAGCGGCAACAATTCGCCCGAATTCGCCGGCGGTGTGTATAGGCCGGGACCCAGGTTTTTCAACGGGTCCGCAGTGCGGTGACTGCGCCAGGCGCGATACGAGGCATTGCCGACGACCGCAATGACGATCAGCGCGATGAGTGCGACGGCCACGACCCAGTTCACCCGCGACACCAGGAGCATGACGGAATCAATCGGTGTTTTGGTCTTGGCGGGAGAAAACGAATCGGGCAGTGCTCCACCCGACGCGCCAAGCTCGGCATCGAGTTGCTCGACGAGCTTCGCCGCATCCAGCTTCAGTGTCTTGGCGTAGGTGCGCAGCGAGCCGCGCAGGTACACCGGCGCGGTGAACACATCGTAGCGGCCTTGTTCGAGCGCGCGGAGGTGATCGGTCTTCAGTTTCGTGGCCTCGGCAACCTGGTGGATGTCGAGCTGCATCGATTCGCGTGCGTAGCGAAGTTGTTCCGCAACGGTCGGCACTCGGCACAGTTAACGAATGAGCGCGCTGGTTGGCAACCTTTGAAACGGCGGGGACTTCTCGCCCGGAGCGTACATCAGGATGCAAACCGGGATACTTTCAGGGGAATTATTTCTTTGCAGTTCGCCGCCATCGGAGTAGGGAT
>DATHEW010000671.1:0-11546 GCA_035318425.1 Candidatus Acidiferrum sp.
GCATTCCCGTTGTCACGATGAACGATATGAAAATCCCGGGCAGTTGTCCGGGCAATTACAAGATTGAGCGTACTTGGACCGTCACACCCCGCTGCGGCGACGCAGTAAGTTGCACTCAAACCATCACCGTTCAGGACACGAACGCTCCTCTCATCACCTGCTCTGCAAGCAAGACGGTCGAATGCGGGCAGCCGTGGAACTTTGATGCGCCATCTGCGGCGGACAATTGCAGTGGCGCGATTATCGGAATCGTTAACACCACGACCAATCTTCTAAACTGTGGTTTTGCCGCCACACGCACGTGGAGCGCGACTGATGCCTGTGGAAACTCTTCCCAGTGCAGCCAGACCGTGACGGTGGTCGATACCACTCCGCCCGCTATCACCTGCGCGGCGGATAAGGCAGTCGATTGCGCTTCGGCCTGGACCTTTGATCCTCCAACGGCATCGGATTCATGCAGCACTGCCACCATTTCGATATTGGGAACGGAAACTAATTTCACAGACTGCGGCTTCAGTGCCATCCGAGTGTGGCGGGCAACTGACGCTTGCGGAAACACCACCGATTGCGATCAGATGGTTACCGTCACTTGTGCTGCCTGTGTTCCCGCCACGTTTCTGTTTTCGCAAAACAGCTTTGGCGTTCAGGATGGTCCTGACGGAATCGTCCGCACCTTCACCAGCGGTTCTGTTTCGGTAAACATCACCGCGTTCAGCCGCACAAAAACGGCCGGAAGCTGGGAGACGGCGTTCCTTGGACTTTACACGGGCGGCCTCGGTGTGACGGACACCAGCGAAGGCAGCGGTGAGAACGAACAACACACCACGGACAACAGTGGGCGCGACAACTACATTCTGTTCGAATTTTCGCGGCCTGTCTCGCTCGACAAACTCGCTTTGGACCACGTCGTGACCGATAGCGATCTTCGGCTTTGGATTGGCACCTTCGCTGATCCCTTCAACAACCATCTCCCGCTGAACGACACGATACTCGCCAGTTGTGGCTTCACCGAAGTGAACCCTGGCGGCGGCAGTAGCGCCACGCGAACGGCCGATGTGAATGTCGGCGGCGTAGTCGGCAATGTGATCATTGTGGCGGCGCTTCCGGGCGAAACAAATGATAAGTTCAAGCTTCAACTCTTGGATCTGTGCATCCCCGGCTGCGTGCCCGGATCAAATCCTCCGCCGGTCATCATTTGCGTCCCTGACAAGACAGTGAATTGTGATCAGCCGTGGAACTTCGATGCGCCCAGCGCCGCGGGCGGTTGCGGCGGGATTGGTATCACAATTGTTAGCACGACCACCAATGCCAACGATTGCGGATTCACCGCCACGCGCACTTGGAGAGCGACGGATTCGTGTGGCAGCAGCGTCGAGTGCAACCAAACCGTTTCTGCGAGTTGCTCCGCGTGCGTGCCAACCACTTTCAAATTCTCCAAAGACAGCAACGGCGTGCAGGACGGCCCGGATGGAAATATCCGCAAGTTTAGCAGCGGCTCCGTTTCAGTGAAGATCAGTGCCTTCAGTCGGACAAAATCCAGCGCCACGTGGGACACGGCTTTTCTCGGGCTTTATTCGGGCGGTCTTGGTGTGACCGATCCAAGCGAAGGAAGCGGCGGCAGCGATCAACACACCACCGACAACAGCGGCCGCGATAATTTTATCCTGTTCGAATTCTCACAGCCTGTCGCTCTGGATCGATTGTACCTTGAACACATTGTGACCGATTCCGACCTCCGTCTTTGGGTCGGCACGGCGAGCGATCCGTTCAACAATCATCTCACGTTGAGTGATGCGGTGCTTTCCAGTTTGGGATTCACTGAAGTCAACTCGGGCGGCAGCGGTAGCACGCGATGGGCGGATGTAAACGCCGGGAAGTTCGCCGGCAATGTGATTGTCGTGGCGGCGCTTCCTGGCGATACCAACGACAAGTTCAAGCTCCAGATTCTTGATCTTTGCGCGGTCGGCTGTCCTGCCGTCGGAAACACTCCTCCTGTAAGTTCCATTCCTGCGGGATGGGCCACCAAAGACATCGGCACTGTCGGTGCAGCAGGCAGCGCAACTTACGGCGCGAACACCTTCAAGGTGACCGGTTCTGGCTCGGACATCTGGGGCACCGCCGATGAATTCCGGTATCTCTACGTTCCATCAAGTGGGAACTGCTCCATTGTGGCGCGAGTGAAGAGTGTCGAAGACACCGATCCCGGCGCGAAAGCTGGATTGCTCATCCGCGAGACTTTATCGCCCGGGGCACAGGAAGCGTGCGTATTCCTCACGCCCGATAACGGAGTCAAATTCCAGTACCGCTCCGCAACTGGCGGCACGACAACATTGAAAGGCAACAAGGTTTCATCATCGGCCCCTTACTGGCTGAAGCTCGTTCGATCGGGCCATACGTTCACAGGATATTGTTCTTCGAATGGAAGTAATTGGACGACTCTCGGATCACACACTTTCACCGTTGATTCTGGAGCTTACATTGGGATCGCCGTCACGAGCAAAGAAGACGGAACCTTGTGCGAGGCGGTCTTCGACAACATTACTGTCAGTCCGTGACCCGAATGCGCTTCGACCAGGTTGAATAGGCCGGATTAGAACATTTCCCTGACGTTACGCGCTTCAGTGCATATCAGCCGTCGTAGCGGTGGTGCAAACAACGCACCGACGGCTGAACACCCGTCACGCGTTTCTTTTGTTCCTCGCTCCCTCACCACGCGCTCCCTCGGCTGTCACGCGTTAATCTTTCCCGCGCGCTTATTCTTGGATTCCTCGGTTTTGGATTCCAATTCCACCATCAACTCGCGCATCTGCTCCGCCACGATCGCGTTCTGCTCCAGCATCGCCTTCAGTTTTCTGATCTGTTCCGTCGGAGAATCTCCCTCTGATTTGGGCATGACATGAATGTTGCCGGGACACCCTGCGTAGCGTCAATCGGGGCGCGTCCTACGGGGTGTGATTAGACCTTAATTACAGAATGGCTAACGCCGACTGCCGGCTGTCCATCAGTTGCAATCCTATTCCGCACTGGCGACGCATTTGACGCGCAGTCGGCGGCTTCGCTACTTTGGCGGCGCATGATTATCGCGCCGTCGCTCCTCGCCGCTCACTTCGGTCGATTCGTTTCCGAGGCGCAACGCGTGGAGCGCGCGAGGGCGGATTGGCTGCACCTCGACATTATGGACGGTCATTTCGTGCCGAACATTTCCTTTGGTCCTGAAGTCGTGCGCGTGGTTCGTCCCGCCGCTCGCAAGCTGGCGTTCGATGTACATCTCATGTGCAGCAAGCCGGAGATTCTGCTCGAACCGTTCGCCAAAGCGGGCGCGAATCGCATGACTGTTCATGTCGAACTCGGTGAGGCCGCGGTGAACGGATGGATTTGGAAAATCAAATCGTTGGGAAAAAAAGTCGGCATCGCCGTGAATCCCCCCACGCCCGTGAGCCTCATCGAACCCTTTCTCAAGCAAGTCGATCTCGTCTTGATCATGACAGTGATTCCGGGCTTCGGCGGACAATCGTTCATTCACGAAATGTTGCCCAAAATTCAACAGGCTGCGGAGTGGCGGCGTGAAATGAATCTCGGCTATCGCATTGAGGTCGATGGCGGCATCAACTTTGAAACCGCTGTCGAGTGCGCGAAGGCAGGGGCAGACACATTCGTCAGCGGCACCGGATTGTTCGGACAGCACGATCTCAAGAAAGCTGTGGCGAAGATGCGCCGCCTCGTGACCGAAGCCGCGCCGGAGAGCTCGTTCAAGTTCGAAGCACCCGCCGAGGTGCCGCTGGCGCAAGGCTGAGTTAGTACTCGCACGGAGTTTCCCTCGCGCCGCCACGGACGCCGTTGCCCGTGGATCCCCTGCTTGCTCCAGAAATGTCTCCGGCCCTATCGTCCGCGCCGATCAAAGATTCATCTCATGGCACAAATTAAATTCGGCACGGACGGCTGGCGCGCAATCATCGCCGAGGATTTTACGTTCGCCAATCTAGAGCGCGTGGCGCAGGCCACGGCGGAGTATTGGAAAGCCAACCAACCGGCGAACACTGAGAAGCGCGTCGTCGTCGGTTACGACCGGCGTTTTCTCTCGGATCAATTCGGCAGACGCACCGCCGAGATCATGCTCGGCAATGGCTTCGACGTGACGCTCACATCCGTTCCCACGCCGACACCCGCCGTCTCGTTCGCTGTGAAGACGCAGCGTGCCGTGGGAGGCGTGATGATTACGGCGAGTCACAATCCGCCCGCGTTCAATGGATTCAAACTCAAGGCGCATTTTGGCGGATCGGCGGAATCGGTTTCATGTCAGGCGATCGAGGCGTTGCTGGACAAAGCGCCCGTAAAGTCACTACCATTTGAATCGCGCAACGGTCATGTCGCTAAAACGACGGACATCCGCGCGGCGCATTACAAGGCGATCAAGAAGCTCGTAGATTTTCCGCTCATCTCGAAATCAAAGCTGCGCTTCGCACATGAACCTCTCTTCGGCGTGGGCGCCGGGTGTTTCGAAGATTTACTCGCCGGCACGAGTTGCCGCGTGACGACGTTGAATGCCCAGCACGACCCGTTGTTCGGCGGCATCAATCCTGAGCCGATTGAAAAAAACTACGGTCCAACGCAGAAGTATTTGAAGAAACATGCGCATGACATCTGCCTCGTCACGGATGGCGATGCCGACCGTGTCGGCGGCATGGACGGGAGAGGAAACGCGATCAGCACGCACAAGCTCATCTGCATGCTTCTGCATCACTACGTGAACAATCGCGGCATGAAGGGCCGCATGATCAAGGCGCTCACGACCACATCCATGGTGGACAAAATGTGCGACGCGTATGGATTGGAACTCGTGGAGACGGGCGTGGGTTTCAAATACATCGCGGCGGAAATGTTGAAAGGAAACTACGTCCTCGGTGCCGAAGAAAGCGGCGGCATTGGGTTCCCAGGACACATCCCGGAACGTGACGGCATTCTCGCCGGACTGATGTTGCTTGAGTTGCTGGCGACGGAAAAGAAGTCGGTGAACAAACTGATCGAGAAGCTGGAGAAGGATTTCGGCCCGCATCGTTACGCGCGCATGGACACTCATTTTCCGTTGGAGAAACGCGCGGCGCTGATGGATTTCTGCAAAAAGAATCCACCCGCAAAGCTGATCAAATCGCCGGTGGTCGATGTGAAGGCTTACGACGGCGTGAAATTTATCTCGCAAGACGGTTCGTGGCTGATGCTGCGTGGATCGGGCACGGAACCGATCCTGCGCATCTACGCGGAGACCAAGAGCGATGCGGGCGCGAAGCGATTGCTGGAGGACGGCGTGCGGCTCACAAAACAAGTTTGAAACCTCGCGGCCTTTCTGCCTGTCATTGAGTTGGTCACACGAAACAAACTCAATACTCACATTATGAAACAACTCTCGTTACTCGCAGGTGCGCTGCTCGTTTGCGGTTCGCTCATGGCGGCTGATGCTGATCCGAAGGCGGATGTGAAGGCCGCGGCAAAGAAATTAGCTGCTAACTATAGCTGGACCAGCACACCGAAGATTGAAGGCGCAGGCGGCGGTGGCGGTGGCGGTGGAAATTTCCGGCCCGGTCCGACTGAGGGACAACTGGCGGATGGATTCGTTTACCAGAAATCCACTTTTGGCGAGCGTAGCTTTGAATCGCTGATCAAAGGCGAGAAGGCGGCGATCAAGGGCGAAGACGGTTGGCAGAACGTGGATGACCTGGAAGGCAATCGCGCCGGATTCGGATCTCGGCTCAAGACTTTCAAGGCGCCCGCAATTGAGGCGGCCGATCTTGCGGACAAAGCCAAGGCGCTAAAGAAAGATGGCGACGTGATCAGCGGTGATCTGACTGAAGATGCTGTGAAAGAATTGCTCACCTTCGGACGCCGCCCAAATGCGGACAACCCCCGCCCGGCGCCGAAAGAAGCCAAAGGCACCGTGAAGTTCTGGGTGAAGGACGGCGCGCTGGCCAAATACGAATATCAGGTCCATGGCAAGGTCATGGGCCGCGAAGACCAGGAGCGCGAAGTCAACCGCACCACCACGGTCGAGATCAAAGAGATCGGCAAGACGAAGCTCGGCGCGCCGGAAGAAGGTAAGAAGAAAGTTTCCTGAGTCGCGGCCGAATGCTGCGCTCGCCGCACGCGAACAATCGTGCATCGGAATACGTGAGGCTTGGCATCGCATGATGCCAAGCCTTTTTCGTTTCATCAGTTCTCACCGCGATCGATGCGCGCCGGGTATAAGCGTTTGCCGCAATTGATTTCCGAAAAGGTGGGCGACGCCCTGCTGGGCGTCACGGCAAACCAGCCGGTTTGCCCACCTTTTCGGAAATCCATTTCGGCAATCACTCTCGTCACCGCACAGAAATGAATTGCCTTTCGCTGAGGCTCGTCTTGGATTGCCGCACGCCATGAAAAGAACACTCATTGCTCTCGCATTGTTTTCCGCCGCAGTACTTTGTCCCGCGCACGAGGCCGCCGTGGAAATGTCCAAAGCCGCCAACGAGTTCCTCAATTCGCTGTCGCCGGAGTTGAAGACGAAGACGACCTTCGAATTGAAAAGTGACGAGCGGTTGAACTGGCACTTCATCCCCAAGCTTCGCAAGGGCGTAACGCTGAAAGAACTTTCATCGCAGCAGAAAAATCTCGCGATGGCGCTTCTGCATTCGGGTCTCAGCGAGATGGGCCACACCAAGGCGAGCAATATCATGAGCCTCGATACCATCCTGCGCGGGATCGAGAAAGGCAGCGGACCGGTGCGCGACTCCGAACTGTATTATTTTTCCATCTTCGGCACACCGGAGCCGCGCGGCACGTGGGGCTGGCGCGTCGAGGGACATCATCTCTCAGTGAACTTCACCATCGTGAAGGGCGAGATGTTCTCAGGCACGCCGTCTTTTTTTGGCAGCAATCCAGCGGACGTGAAGACGGGGCCGCGCCAGGGTTTTCGCGCGTTGGCCGATGAAGAGGATTTCGGACGCGCACTGGTGAAATCATTGCGCGACGAGCAGCAGAAGATCGCCATCTACGACACGACGGCACCGAAGGACGTTCTCACCGCGAACAAGCCCAAGGTGACGCCTCTGGAAAAAGTTGGGATCACCGCCGCGCAAATGACGGTGGGGCAAAAAACAGCATTGCGTAAGTTGGTCGAGATTTATGTCGGTCGTTTACGCGGCGATCTTGCGAAGATTGATTTGGCGAAGATCGACAAAGCCGGTTGGGACAAACTGCAGTTCGCGTGGGCCGGCAGCACGGAAAAGTATCAGCCCCACTATTATCGCGTGCAGGGACCCACATTCCTTCTCGAGTACGACAACACGCAGAACGACGCGAACCACATTCACGCGGTGTGGCGGGATTTCGACAATGACTTCGGCGAAGATTTGTTGCGGCAGCATCTACGCGACGCCCATTAACCAGAGTGGTTAGACAGAATGGAACAGAATTCTTCCCGGCCAATTTCGTTAATTCTGTGAATTCTGTCAGTTAAACGAAAGATCCTCGGGCTGCTGGGAGATTAGCTTGTACTGCCAGCCCTTTTCTTTCAGGATCATCGGCCAGAGTTCGTCCGGCTTCGCGTGGAATACGAGTTCAAGCGAAGCGGGATGAGTGAGCCAGGTGTTGCGCTTCATCTCATCGTCAAGCTGGCCGGGACTCCAGCCCGCGTAACCTGCGAAAATTTTCACCTGCTGCGCGGCGGAAAAGGATTCCCCGAGATCAATCAACTCGTCGAGCGA
Source organism: Candidatus Acidiferrum sp. (assembly GCA_035318425.1). GTDB lineage: Bacteria > Verrucomicrobiota > Verrucomicrobiia > Limisphaerales > SIBH01 > JANNGC01. Next base: position 7,734 of record DATHEW010000671.1, read on the forward strand.
ATGGCCGAGAGCAAGATTCGGCATGACGTTGGCATCGGGAATAAACGTGTCGGAGTGAAGATAGCTCAGCGCTTGCGTCTGCACGGGGCCTCCAAGGAAAAGCTCATGGGTCTTGAACGCCTCGGTCAAGTTCGCTGTGATCGCGTCGCCTACTTTGTTGCCGGAACTGCGATTGAGTACGAGGCCGAAGGCGCCTTCCGGGTCATGCTGACAAATGAGGAGAACCGTGCGGTGGAAGAACGAGCCTCCCAGACGGCCGTTGTCCAACAGCAACTGACCTTTCAGAGATGTGAAAGCCATTCGCGACCTCGGAACTAGTATGCGTCACACTTGTCTCAGTGACAAACCTCATTAAGTTGCCTCGTATGAAAAAACGCCTTTGCCTGATCCTGTTCATGGCTACCGCGATTGTCTTGAGTGCGACCGGCTGCAAAACCCATTCCGGCAGTGTGGAATATATTCCTGGCAAAGGCTGGGTGCCGAATGATTGAGCTTCAGCTTTGTTTGGCGAACGTCTCCGCCAACGCCACGGCTTTGAGCATCGCCTTCGATTTGTTCACGGTCTCCTGATATTCATCCTCGGGCTTCGAGTCGTTCACCCATCCGCCGCCTGCCTGCACGAACGCTTTGCCGTCCTTGAGCAATGCGGTGCGAATCGTGATGCAGCAGTCGAGATTGCCATTGAACGAAAAATAACCGACGCAGCCGCCGTAAGGTCCGCGCGTGGTTTGTTCCAATTCAGAAATAATCTGCATGGCGCGGATCTTCGGTGCGCCACTGAGTGTGCCCGCCGGAAAGGTGGCGCGCATCAGGTCGTACGGCGTCCGCTCTTTCGACAGCTTCCCCTCCACTTGCGAGACGATGTGCATCACGTGCGAATAGCGCTCGATGATCATCATGTCTTTTACCTGCACGCTGCCGAAGTCGCACACGCGTCCGATGTCATTGCGCGCCAGGTCCACGAGCATGACGTGCTCGGCGCGCTCTTTCGGATCAGCTAGAAGCTCCTCCTCCAATGCGGCGTCCTCGGCTTCGTTCTTGCCGCGGTGACGCGTGCCGGCGATGGGACGAATCTCTACGTTCCCATCCTCGCAACGCACGTGCAGTTCCGGTGATGCACCGGCGAGGGCGAAGCCGTTTAACTCGAGGAGAAACATGTAAGGCGAAGGATTCACTGAACGCGCTGCGCGGTACACATCGAGCGGTTCGGCCTTCGTGCTCACGGAAAAACGTTGCGAGCCAACGACCTGGATGATGTCCCCGCCGGTAATGTATTCCTGTGACTTTAGAACGTTGGCCACAAACTTTTCTCGCGTCACGTTCGACTCGAACGGCAGATCGATAACTTCACCCGGCACCGTGACAGGCGTGTGTTCGACGGGCTGTTCGAGCAGCGACACCAACCGCTCGATTTCGCCGGTCGCGTCCTCGTAAGCATCGGCCGCCTTGCTCGGATCTTCCACGACGGCGTTCACCAGCACGGTAATCGTTTGCGAAACGCGATCGAAGATGAGCAATTCATCCGCGATGAGAAAATACATCGTGGGCGTGCCGAGTTCATCGTGCGATGGGCGTGGGACGATCGGTTCCACGTCGTGAATAAACTCGTAGCCGATAAAACCTACCGCGCCCCCCGTGAAGCGCGGCAACCCGGGCAGCATTACCGCGCGATAGCGCCTGAGGACGCGCTCAATGACTTCGAGTCCGTCGTGCACGCAATTCTCACACTGATCATTTGGCTTGGCGGGAATCGCGAATTTCTCCGTCACCTTTCCGCCCTCGATGACTTCAATGCGGTTGCCGGTTTGAATGATCACGGCGCGGGGGTTGCAGCCCACGAACGAGTAGCGCCCAATGTGTTCGCCGCCTTCCACCGACTCGAAGAGGAATGACTCGCCCTGTCCACGAATCTTCGTGTAGGCCGACAGCGGCGTCTCGAAGTCCGCCAGCAAGCGGCGCGTGACCGGGATCAGGTTCCCCTGCTCTGCCAGTTTCAAAAATTCAGATTGCGACGGTGAATACATGCGATGTCGTTTCGTTTCAGATGAAACGCGCTGATTTAACGTGAGTCGTCCTTGTGATGCCATACGGAAAACTCTTGATGCGCCCGGGGTAGGTGGCGCTTCAATGACTCGTGCTGCACGCCGAACCGTTCGAAACGGGCAAACCCGCATTCACCACCCCGCGCATGAAACGATAGCTTTCGGCGGTGCCGAACGAAACGCACATGGCGACACCAGACGGGACGTCCAGTGGACGGTTGCAGGCGAGACGCCTGCGCCATTACGCGCTGCTCGTGGCTGGGGTGGTTTTCATCGCCTTCGTCATTGTTGCGTGTTCAACCCTTGAACGGCGGATCGCGGCGCCGCCTGATATTCCGGGCGCGAAGTTTGTCGGCAACCAAACCTGCTACGATTGCCACACCAACTACGTCCGTGCGTTTGCGTTCTCGCCGCATGCACGCCTCCACACCATCACGGCACAAATGCCGGACAACTCGGGATGCGAATCGTGCCACGGTCCCGGAAGTCTCCACGTTGCAGGCGGCGGCGGGCGCGGGAAATTCATCGTGAATCCCGGGCGCGATCCCCAAGCGTGTTTCAATTGCCATCTCGAAACCCACGCGCAGTTCAATCTCCCGCAGCATCATCCGGTGCTTGAAGGGAAAATGAACTGCGTGCAATGCCACGACCCACACGGCTTCGACATCATGAAACCCGCGCGCGGCCTTGCCATGTCGCGCGTGAACGAGTCGTGTGCGGAGTGCCATCGCGAACAAGCCCGGCCCGTCATCTTCGAACACGCTGCGATGCGGGAAGGTTGCACTACTTGCCATCAGCCTCACGGTTCGATCATCAGAAAATTGCTCACGCAGCCGGACCAGAACATGTGCCTGCGTTGTCACGCGCAGGTTGCCGGGCCGGGTGTCGCACGAGGAAGGCTCGTCATCGGCAAGACGGACCACAGCGCTTTGGTGAACCGCGGCGCATGCTGGACTTCGACGTGTCACACCTCTGTGCATGGCTCGAACGTGGACCCGATGCTGCGGTATTGAGATGAACCGCGAAGGCACGAAGACACGAAAGGTCGCATGGATTGCCGCTCTCTTCGTGTCTTCGTGTCTTCGTGGTGTGTCGGCAGACCTGGATGTGAAAAAACTTCCGCCGCCAGCGCAGCAGCAAATCGATTTCACGCGTGACATCAAGCCGATCATCGAGAGCCGATGCGTTCGTTGTCATGGCAGCGAGAAACCGAAGGGGAATTTCTCTCTCACCACGCGCGAGGCCGCGCTGCGAGGCGGTGAAAATGGCATCGCGATCTTTCCCGGCGACAGCGCGCAAAGCCTACTCGTCTTCTACGTGGCGCAACTCGTGCCGAACATGGAAATGCCACCGCCTGGCAAAGGCGATCCGCTCAGCGAACGCGAGATCGCGCTGTTGCGCGCCTGGATCGACCAGGGCGTGACGTGGGAACAGATCGACACGAGCGCGCAGTACGCGGCGCATTTCTCCTTCACGCCTGCGGTGCGATGGACGACGACGAGTGGGAACGCGCAGAAATTTCAGGAGCAGCATTGGATCGAGCGCGGTGTCACCGGCGGCGCTTCTGCGTTTCGGCTCGGACAGAAGTTCACCAATGGTGTCGCGTTCGTTGTCGAAGGCCGCGCCTTGACGGACGATTACAGAATCACCTTCGACGTGCGGCGCGAGGACGTGGGCTTCGCGCGTTTGGGCATGGAGCAGTTCCGGCATTACTACGACGATCGCGGGCCGTATTATCGTTTTCAGCCAAGCGGGTTCGCGACGTTTGCGC
>DATHEW010000672.1:0-3246 GCA_035318425.1 Candidatus Acidiferrum sp.
ATTGACGAGATTGTGAAGGCGAGAAGGAGCGGCGCGGCGTTGAGTTTCATTGCGAGCCATCTGACGAGCGGCAGTCGATGCTGCGTGAAAGATTCTCTTCGCAGAAATTGTCCTCAAGACGAGTCGCGTGGAAAAAAAGAAGCGCCGGGCGGGAAGAAACCGTCCGGCGCGCCGTGTCCGATCGGCAGGAACCCTGAGCGCCCTCCTGCCAACTCATCGTCTCCTTTACTGCCCCCTTCGGACCATTGCGGCCCGTCTTCTTCGTTGATCGATGCGTGATTGTTTTACGGCGCTCCAGGTGGGCGGGGTATCGGGAGAATGCCGGAATGCGGGGTGAGTGAGTCTGGGAGCAGTAGGGCAGTAATCAGTGGTCAGTAAGCCAGCAGTCGTGTTCGTCTTACTGATCACTGATTACTAACGTTCCCAGAGCAACGCCGCATCGCTCCTTGATTCAGTGGCACCGCTCTGCCAAACGTTTGCGCATGACCAAGATTTCCTTCGCGCTCGCGGGCGTTCTGGGCGTTTCCCTCGGCTTTGTCGGTTGTGTTTGCCCGGATACCGATCGCTCAACAACTTCTGGAGCGGGCAAGTACCAGCTTCACACGTGGACGAAGATCCATCTCGATAATCATTTCTGGAGCGAGGGCGCAAACGTCGGCGACTTCAACAAGGACGGCAAGCTCGACGTCGTGTCGGGGCCGTATTGGTGGGAAGGACCGACGTTCCATGTGCGTCACGAGTACATGAGCATGAAGCGCAAGTCACCCGCCGGCACGGCTCCGTTCAAGTTGAAGAAGGAAGACGGAACGGAGGAAACGATCGAGGGTTTTGAAGGCGCGCTCGGGAAGAACAATGCTTATGCGGACAACTTCTTCGCGTTCACCCACGACTTGAACGGCGATGGCTGGCATGACGTGCTGGTGTACGGTTTCCCGGGCCTCGATGCGTCGTGGTATGAAAATCCAAAAGGCAAGAAGGGCGCTGACGGCACCGAACATTGGAAGCGTCACCAGGTGCTCGACGTGGTGGACAACGAATCACCGACGTGGGGCGACGTGACTGGCGACGGCAAGCCCGAGATCATTTGCAGCTCGAAAGGTTTTTACGGTTACGCTTCGCCGGACTGGAGCGATGCGACGAAGCCGTGGGTGTTCCATCCGATTTCGCCGAACAATAAGTATCACAAGTTCACGCACGGCCTCGGCTTTGGCGACGTGAATGGTGACCGCAAGACCGATCTGATCGAGAAGAGCGGCTGGTGGGAACAGCCCGCGTCACTCTCTGGCGATCCAGTGTGGAAATATCACGCGTATGCGTTTTCGACCGACGAAGGCAGCTCGCAAATGTACGCGTATGACGTGAACAAGGACGGCTTGCCGGATGTGGTGAGCGCGCTCGCTGCGCACAATTACGGCCTCGCGTGGTTCGAGCAGCTCAAGGAGAAAAACGAAAAGGGTGACGCGCAGTTCAAACGGCATCTCATCATGGGAAAGAAACCGGCGGAGAATAAATACGGCCTGGTCTTCTCGCAGTTGCACGCGGTGGATTTGGTGGACATGGATGGGGACGGCTTGAAGGACATCGTGACAGGCAAACGCTTTTGGGCACACGGCTCGCATGGTGACGCCGACCCGAGTTCGCCTGCCGTGCTTTATTGGTTCAAGCTGGTGCGCAATGCGGACAAGACGATCGATTGGGTTCCGCACCGGATCGACAGCGACAGCGGCGTGGGAACGCAAGTCGTGGCGACCGACATGAACGGCGACGGATTGCCCGACGTGGTGGTCGGCAACAAGAAAGGCACGTTCGTCCACATTCATTCCATGAAGAAGGTCAGCAAGGATGAGTGGGAAAAGGCGCAGCCAAAGCCGATCGTGCAACAGACTGCGACGAAGTAATTATGCGCGCGCGGCTACTCGCTGGAATTGGGATCACGCTGTGTTTGTTTCAGGCTGACTCCGGGCTGGCGCAGGAGACCAATCGCAGCAGCCGCGCTTCGCGCACCAACGATGCCATTGCGCAAATCCGTGACGAAGGGCTGAACCGTTCACAGCTTTCGAACACGCTCAGCTATTTGTGCGACGTGATTGGGCCGCGTCTCACCGCCTCGCCCAACCTGCGACGCGCTAACGAATGGACGCGCGACACAATGCTGTCGTGGGGAATGACGAATGGCGCGCTTGAAACGTGGGGACCGTTCGGTCGCGGTTGGTCGTTGCAAAAGTTCTCCGCGCAGATCGTCGAGCCGGATGCGATTCCGTTGATCGCATGGCCGAAGGCGTGGTCGCCGGGTCTGGACAAGCCGCTCACGAGCGGTGTCGTGTTAGTGGATGCACGCACGGAGACCGACCTGAATCAGTTCAAAGGGAAGCTGAAGGGCAAGATCGTGCTCGTGAGTTCGCAGCGCGAAGTGAAGGCGCGTTTCGAAGCGCCGGGTGTGCGATTGAACGAGAGCAATTTGTTGCGCCTCGCGAATGCTCCCGTGGGTTCGCGACCATCACCGCGACGTTCGCCAGTCGCGCCGGAAATTCTATCCAACTCACCGGCCGCAAGTGTGCTCGGACTGCGCTCGAATGCGTTCCAGGCGGTGATCACCAACGGCGCGGCAACGAACCAGCCGCGTGCTGTGGCCACGCGAACGAACGCACCGTCGCGGTCGATCAACAGCGGTGAGCGGTTTCAGTTCGCGGCGAGGGAAGGGGCGGCGGTTATTGTTTCGACAAGTGGAGAAGGCGATGGCGGGACGATCTTCGTCCAGAGCGCCACGGTGCCATTCACCAACTCCAACCTGCGCGGCCCATCAGGTCGTAACCCATCAGCCTGGAGCACGAATGCTTCCAGGGTTCCGCCGCAGATGACATTGGCTGCGGAAGATTACAACCGGCTCGCGCGCATGCTTCAGCATGGCGAGAAGCTGAAGATGAACGTTGAACTCGCGGCGCAGTTTCATACAGACGAACTGATGGCGTGGAACACGGTCGCGGAAATTCCGGGCACGGATTTGAAAGACGAAGTCGTTATGCTGGGCGGGCATCTTGACTCGTGGCATTCGGGAACGGGTGCGACGGACAACGGCGCGGGTGTGGCGGTCGCGATGGAGGCGGCGCGCATCATCAAGGCGTTGAAACTTCAGCCGCGTCGCACCATCCGAGTGGCGTTGTGGACGGGAGAAGAGCAGGGGTTGCTTGGCTCGACGGCTTACGTGCGGGAACATTTCGGATACTTCACGAACATGACGAACACGGC